>NZ_DATJCY010000047.1:0-2966 GCF_035577925.1 Gelidibacter sp.
CTTGAAATTGAATCCCGATTGCTCCTATGTTTGCTTGGGAGAAGTTGAAGTTGAAGTCGAAATTGAAGTCGAAATTGAATTGAAGGTGAATAAATCCAGATATCTCAGTAAAACCAGTGAAAATCTACAAAATCTGTGTTATCTGTGTTCTATTGTTGAAGTTGATAGATCCTAACAAACCCTCCGTCCAAACCTCCTAACGTCGGTTTTGACCCGTCCTGAAATAGCTATACAGGTTATTGATTAAATCCTAATATAGTTATACAAATATAGTTGATAGTCCTAAAAGAACTATACAGTTGTTTTTTCATGTTCAAAATACTTCATAAATCAAAAATCAACAATCCTTACCCCCTACTGTCCTCTGTAATACAGCACGGTGCTGAGGGTTTTGACCATAATATTGAGATCGAGAAAAACGCTGCGGTGTTTGATGTAAAACAAATCGTATTGGAGTTTAATGCGGCTTTCTTCTACCGATGATCCGTAACGGGTTTTTACCTGTGCCCATCCGGTCAGCCCAGGTTTAATGATGTGCCGGGTTTCATAAAAAGGAATTATTTTGGTGAGCTCATTCACAAAAAATGGGCGTTCGGGACGTGGCCCTATCACGCTCATATCACCTTTTATGATGTTGATAAACTGTGGTATTTCATCAATTCGGCTATGGCGTAAAAATTTTCCAAACCGGGTTACCCGCACGTCATTAGGTTGCGCCCACTTGGCTCCATCCGTTTCAGCGTTGACAATCATGCTGCGCAGTTTTATGATGTTGAAAGTCTTTCCGTTTTTACCCACTCTAGACTGGGTGTATAATAAAGGCCCTCTATTGCCTAATAGATTACCTATTAGTATTAAGGGTAAAATTAAGATGCCAAAAACCATTCCAACACAAGAAATAAGTAGGTCGAACACCCGATGAAAAAACTGATATAGTTTGTTTTGATTACTTCGGCTAAAAGGGAAGTACCTATAAAAATCCTTCCCAATAAATTGAATAGGCACCTGATAGGTGACCTCTTCATAGACCTGTGTATATTCCCTGATCGCAATCCCTTTCTCCAAAAGCGTCATTAAATTATTATAGATTTCGACCGTAATAATCTCAGGGCTATAACTTGCCACAACCACTTCAGAAATATTTTCTTCCTTGATGGCCTGGAACAATTGGTGTGCTCCAAATTCTTTAATGCCATTAAGTTTTAAGGTATCGGTCTTAGGCAACTTACCATTAATAAACCCTACAATTTTATAGTTCGGATCGGCTTGCCTTAGTGCTTTGACAAAACTATCTACGTAAGCAATTTCACCTACCATGAGGACTCTTTTATAAAATCGTGGTGAAGCAATTAAGGTGATATAGGCCGTACGCCATAAAAAAATAGCGCTTATTATTGTAATGAAAAAGTAGACAATCTGAAGACGTTTTTCGGGCAAGAAGGGCGTCCATATTGGCGTCAAAAAATAAAACAGCAAACTTGTGGATACCGTGAGTACAATAACGTTGAACGAGGCATCGAGCTTACTGGATTTCTGCAAGTCATAAGCTTCAAAAACAGTTCCGAAAACACCGATATAAAATAATAATATGCCAATGGCCACATGGTTTTCCCAAGAAATCTCTACATATACCTGTTGGGAAAAGAACTGTAAAATATATAATCCAAAAACAACCATAATCAAATCCATTGCACGGAGCAACAATTTGCGTTCTGATACCTGAAAATGGATCCTGCTTTTTGACATGTATTTAAATTATAGTGATGTGAAGATAATAAGTCTCCAGCACTGTACAAATGTTAATTGATTTTTATAGTTGAGTTTCGGTTGTCGGTTGTGAGTTGTCGGTTGATACTTGACATAAGACAAATGACTTAAGACGTAGGACGGTTGTGGCTTATCGGTTGTGCGTTGTGGGTTATCTAACTTACAGGCTTCATCAATCGCTAGTCGTTAATCTACTATCATAAATCTCCAAGCACCTTATCCCAAAGCTTGTTTACCTTTTCCCAATCAAAAGCTTCTACTTTTTGCCTGGCTTTTAGTACCATGGCTTCTGTTGTTTCCAAATTCTCAAAAACAGAGCAAATGGCATTAGCCATCGCTATTTTATCATTGGGTGGCACCAACATGCCATCAACACCATCAGTTATCAAATATGGCAATCCACCCACGTTTGTTGAAACCACAGGAAGACCTAATGCCATGGCCTCAATGACACTTACCGGCATATTATCAAAATTTGTGGTATTTATGAATATATTATACTCTTTTGATAGTCGATTCCATTCACTTTTAGTCAGTTTTCCTGTGAATTTAACGGACACCTTTAGCTGTTTTGCCAGAGCTTTGACTTGAGACAGACTGCCATCGGTATCTGGTCCTACCATGCACAAACTCGCATTATAACCACGTTGTTGAAGCTCAACTAAAACCTGTATGGCCAAGGTAGGATTATATATTTCTGAAAAGGATCGCACCCATAACAATCGGGGTTGATCATAGTTTTTTTTGTAAAACGGATACTTTGCAATTGTTAATGTATTGGGAATATAAACAAGATTGTCATAGCCCAAGGCTTCAAAGGCTGACTTTAAATATAAGGATGGCGACACATTGACAAGGGCGTTTTTAAATAGGTTTTTGGACAGTTTGGGCGACTTCTTTAAACGGAACGGCAAATTACCACCACGAAGAATAGGAATATAAGGCAAGTTTAACATTCTACATAAATACCCTACCAAAACCGCATAATAGAAATTTTGTGTACTGTAAGTGTCGATCAATACAAGATCGGTTTTTTTATAATTTCTGAAAGTCGTCCACAACATATCCCATAACCGTGCTGTTTTATTGGTTTTATCGGATGCATAACGCACTTGATAGCCACTTTGCGCTAACAAAGGTCCCAAAACAGCACTTTGGCTGACGTTAGTCTGCGCGTTTTGGAGATGGTTTCCGATGTA
>NZ_DATJCY010000048.1:0-9665 GCF_035577925.1 Gelidibacter sp.
TTTTCCGAATAAGGATCAATATTAGGCTGTAATGCGATGACATTCATAGGCTGGCCATCAATGGTATAACTGTAATAAATGATATAGGAAATTGAAATTGGTAAAACAATCACCGCTAAAACCATAATGATTTTTGATTTAACCTGATGTATTGATTTTTGAAGTTGATAGTTAAGTGCCAATTTAAAAATCAAAATATTGACCAACCATACCCACAAAGTGCCACCAAAGGTTCCGGTATATTCATACCATTGTATCCAAGTAAAGTATTCTGAAAATCCGTTGCCTAAATTCAACCAAGGCCATGAAAATCCCCAGCCCAAATGAAGCTTTTCGAACGCCATCCATAAACATATCAAAAACAGTAAACTGATGTTTGCAGTAGCACGTTTGGCTATGCTGTGGTATAAAACGATGATTAATGCCATCAGCATGGAATTGACCAAAATGGCAAAAGTGGCACCAAATACATCGGCATATTGAAGCCAATTGGTCGTAATAAAATTCCAGATGACAAAACCTAGGTAGCTGAATCCAAAAACCTTCCATTTTTTCCGTTTGACATCAGAGTTTCTAACGTTATTTTCGACCAATAGGAGTGGAACAAATCCGATGAAAAGCAATAAAGGAAATCCGTAGGTTGGCCATCCAAAAGCTAAAAGTAATCCGGAAAGTATGACGAGGAGAAGGTTTTTCATTGTGGAAATTTACAAACTAAATTTGACATCCTAAAGGTGGTTTATCTAAAAACGCTAAAATCCAATTTTATAGAAAACACGTTCGAGTAGAGGGCTGCGCTTTGATCGCCAATGTCGGTAAACGCATAATCTATGGAAATGCCGCGGTATTTAAAACCAACACCAAAATTGGGCTGAAAGGTCAGATTTTCAGAATAATCCAATTGCAGTTCATTTTGAAAATTGCCAACGCCGGCACGCAAAAAGACCAAATCGGTGTAACCAAACTCAAAGCCTAAAGAGGGGGTTATACTGGCAAAAGACGTAGAAATGATATCATTGTTTTGCTCAAAGCGAACATGCAGATCAAGAGCAGTAACCAACGCATAGTCATAATTAAACTTGAACTTTTTAGATAGCCCCAATTGCAGTTTTGGGATAGTGAGTTCGGTCGATTCGGGAACCGTTTGGTTTTGGCCTTCAACGGCATCTTTGATGTCCTCAAGTTTTTCTTTATTAAATGACCAAGCATTAAAAGTAGTGGTAATGTCTCTGGCCATGACTCCAAATTTCCAATCATTCTTGGATTGGAATTGCAGGCCCAAATCGAGACCAAACCCCCATGACGATGCAAAATCGCCAATAATGCGTCGGATAACTTTGGCATTGACACCATAGCTAAATCCATCCAAAGGAATTTTTCGTGCATAAGAAAATGTCAGGCCATAATCGACTGCCGAAAAGAGACTGATGCGGTCGTAATTGATATTGCCTTGTTGGTCTATAAGTTGGGTGGTATCCAAAATATCATCCACTCCAAATCGGATCAACGAAATTCCAACAGCACTCCGGTCATCAAGAGGCATCGCAAAAGCGGCATAATTGTAATTGGCAATATTGGCAAAATACCCCGAATGCATTAATGAAATTTGATGATCTTCAAGAGCCACTAATCCCGCCGGATTCCAATATCCCGAATTAACATCAGAAGTTTGCGACACAACGGCATTGCTCATTCCCAATGCTGCGGCATCCACACCAATATTCATAAATTCGTTGGAGTATTTACGGGTGGTCTGACCGTAACAAACCAAAGTGATTAGGAATAGCGCAACAAAAGCATGTGTTTTCAATCGCAAAATTTTTACAAAGATGCACATTATTTTAATTTAATTGAACTTCAAATTGGCATGCTTTAGTATGACTACCTTAATGTGGTCATGATTCAATATACGCTGTCTGAGTACTGAGATTGAATGAGCGGAAACAATTTTGGCCATAATTTTTTTTAAAATTGATTATAAGCCTATTCCAATAAAATTAGTTTACTATTTTTACACAAACTTTTACCATGAGCTTTAAAAGACATATTCCCAACATTATTACGCTCCTTAATTTATTTTCAGGTTGCATTGCGGTTTTATTGGCAGTACAGAATTACTTTGTGGGGGCTGCACTATTTATGTTTTTGGGTATCTTTTTTGATTTTTTTGATGGGTTTGCCGCACGCAAATTAAATGTACAAAGTGAATTGGGCCTCCAGCTCGATTCGTTGGCCGATATGGTCACTAGCGGATTGGTACCGGGTGTGGTCATGTTTAAGCTTTTAAATTTATCAATAGGACAGCCCATTGCCCAAAATGCAGATGCCTCATGGAATTATACAGGTTTATTTGACGGACTGCAAGTCTATGCACCGTTAGCATTTATTGGTTTTTTTATTACGCTTGGCTCGGCCTATAGGTTGGCAAAATTTAATTTGGATGAAGACCAGCAATCTTCATTTACAGGATTACCAACGCCTGCCAATGCACTTTTGATCATTTCCTTGCCTTTGATCTTGGAATTTCAAAATAGCAATACCATTAGTGCTATTATTCTCAATCCTTGGTTTTTGACAGCAATGACCTTTTTGAGTTGTTATTTGCTCAATTCAAAGATTAAGCTTTTTGCATTAAAATTTAAGGACTGGAGCTTTAAAACCAATGCGGTGCGCTATATTTTTCTTGTTTTAAGTGTGCTGTTTATCGTAGTATTTAAATTTTTGGCCATTCCGTTGATCATTGTTTTATACGTGATGTTGTCTTTGTTTTCTAAAGCATCCAAAGAATAAATGGCTGTTTACTTAGAAATAGCCTTTTACTATTTTAATTAATTTCAACAAACTGTATGAGTTCGGGCTTTTTTGCACTTTTAGATGATATTGGCGTTTTGATGGACGATGTGGCTGCTATGGCTAAGATTTCAACAAAAAAAACGGCGGGAATTTTAGGTGACGATTTGGCGGTCAATGCCGAAAAAGCCTCTGGATTTTTAGCATCGCGAGAAATTCCGGTGTTGTGGGCCATTATGAAAGGTTCTTTTATAAATAAGCTCATTATTTTGCCTGTTGCTTTTTTATTGAGTGCTTTTTTACCTGCTGTGGTAACTGTTATTTTAGTGTTGGGCGGTATTTATTTGGCGTTTGAAGGTGCCGAAAAAGTATATGCCTATCTCGTGCCACATCATAAAGAAGCTCAGAAGATAGCCAAAGAAGAACTCAGTGAAGCTGAGATGGCAGCACTTGAGAAATCAAAAATAAAATCGGCAATCATAACAGATTTTATATTATCGGTCGAAATTGTCATTATTGCACTGGGAAGCGTTATGGGCATTCCTTTGCTGAATCAAATATTGGTGGTTTCAATTGTGGCGCTCATCGCAACGGTCGGCGTATATGGTATTGTTGCCCTTATTGTTAGGATGGATGATTTTGGATACAACCTTATCAATTTTAATGAGAAAGATAAAAGTATCTCAGATTTCTTCGGACATCTTCTGGTCAATGCTCTGCCTTGGGTTATCAGAAGTTTGGGTGTGATTGGGACCATTGCCTTGCTTCTTGTGGCTGGTGGCATTTTTGCACATAACCTCGATTTTCTACATCACTTCCTGGAATCTTGGCCTTCCATTATTAGAGAATTCATTATAGGCTTAGCTTTCGGAGCTGTAGCCTTGTTGGTTTTTGAAGGCATTAAAAAGATAGTGGCATTGCTAAAGAAGTGAGTTGATATTAGAAAAAGAGTTTCTTTTTACGCAATTCAAAATTTTGTCCTAAATACACTTTACGTACCATTTCGTCTTCGGCCAATTCTTCTGGAATTCCTGCTTTTAAAATATTGCCTTCAAACATCAAATAGGTTCGGTCGGTAATGGCAAGTGTTTCTTGTACGTTATGATCCGTTATTAAAATACCAATATTCTTTTTGGTCAATTGTGCTACAATGCGTTGAATGTCCTCGACGGCAACAGGGTCGACGCCTGCAAAGGGCTCATCCAATAAAATGAAGTTCGGATTTGTTGCCAGGGCACGTGCAATTTCGGTACGTCGGCGCTCACCACCTGATAATAAATCACCTCTACTTTTTCGGATATGTTCCAGTCCAAATTCATCAATCAGTGATTCCATTTTGTCGTGCTGTTCCTTTTTGGAGAGTTTGGTCATTTGCAACACGCTCAAAATATTATCTTCGATACTCAATTTACGAAACACCGAAGCTTCTTGTGCCAAATAGCCAATACCGTGCTGCGCGCGTTTGTACATCGGAAACTTGGTGATTTCTTGCTGATCCAGAAAAATTTTGCCACCATTGGGTTTAATCAAGCCAACAATCATATAGAAGGAAGTGGTTTTTCCGGCACCATTCGGGCCAAGTAAGCCTACAATTTCACCTTGATTGACTTCTAAAGAGACATCTTTGACTACTTGGCGCCCGCCGTAGGACTTCATTAAATTGGTTGCAATTAATTTCATAGACTCATTTGATTGGTTAAAAATAGTAAAATCCCTGTGGGCAACTCAAAAAACCAAAACCTTTTATAAAAAGTTTAACCTTGCGACTCTAAAGCTTCCCAGAATTCGTAAGCCCTGCGCAAATGCGGAATGACAATGGTGCCACCCACTAAGGTTGCAATGCCCAGCGCTTCGTTTACTTCTTCTTTGGTAAGACCTTGTTTATAACTGGTTTCTAAATGGTATTTAATGCAATCATCGCATCGCAATACTGCCGAAGCTACCAAACCTAAAAGTTCTTTGGTTTTGACGTCCAGAGCACCTTCGGTATAGGCATTGGTATCTAAGTTAAAAATCCGTTTGATGATTTTATTATTGCCATCTGCCAAAATCTTATCGTTCATTTTGGTGCGATAATCATTAAATTCCTTGACGATATCAGACATTTTTTACGTTTTTAGTTTGAGAGTTTCGAGCACTTCGAGCTTGATTTCGGACCACTATGGCCGATATATAAATACTGACTTGGTACAGCACTAAAATTGGAATAGCCACAATAACCTGACTGGCAATATCTGGAGGCGTGATAATGGCAGAAATAATAAGAATGATGACCAAAGCATATTTTCGGTATTTTTTGAGAATTTCGGGAGTGACGATGCCAACTTTTGTTAAAAAATATATAATAATTGGCAACTCAAAAATTAACCCCGATGCAATTGACGCTGTCCTCACTAAACTGATATACGAACCGATATCAAATTGGTTGGAAACTTCATCGCTCACGGAGTAAGTTCCCAAAAAATTGATCGATAAAGGAGTAAGGATATAATACCCAAAAAGGACTCCCATAAAGAAGAGCAAAGATGAAATAATGATAAAACCACGAGAGTTTTTACGTTCGTTCTCTAAAAGTCCTGGACTTATAAATTTCCATAATTGATAAACGATATACGGAAATGCTATAATAAAACCTGCATAAATAGAGGTCCAAACATCAGCAGAAAATTGTCCGCCCATCGTTCTACTTTGAATGGTGAACGGGAAGGTTTCTGCACAAAATGTCGTATCAACACCTAAAAACTTAGACATTTTACACAGATACTTATAGGTTGGGAAATCCATGTTTTTTGGGCCAAAGATGATGACGTCAAAAATCCATCTCGAAAATACAAATGCTCCCGTTCCTGCTATAACAATACTTAATGTAATTCTGATTAAATGCCAGCGTAAATCTTCGAGATGGTCCAAAAAGGACATCTCATTGATATTTTTTTTTGCCATTATATAATTCCTTCTTTAATGAGGTCGTGGATATGCACTACACCGGCATATTTACCTTCGTTTTCAACCAAAAGTTGCGAGATTCCATTAGTTTCCATAAGTTCCTTGGCATCTACTGCCATAGCGTTTTCATCAATTCGCTTTGGATTTGAACTCATGATATCTTTTGCGGTAAGATGGATAAATGCATCACTTTTACTGAGCATTCGTCTTAAATCGCCATCGGTAATAATGCCCACAATTTGATTGTTTTCTACAACCGCGGTAACGCCCAACATTTTTTCCGAAATTTCAACGATCACCTGTTTGACGTTTGTGTGCAATTCTACCTGAGGTTTTTCATTCATGGATGACAAATCGCTCACGCGCATATATAAGCGTTTGCCCAAGGCACCGCCTGGATGGTATTTCGCAAAATCCTTACTTGAAAATCCTCTTAGGTTGACCAGACAAATGGCAAGGGCATCACCAATGACCAATTGTGCAGTTGTACTAGTGGTTGGTGCCAAATTATTGGGACAGGCTTCATTTTCTACATAGGTATTTAAAATATAATCGGCTTGCAGTCCTAAAAAGGAAGTGGTATTGCCAGTAATGGCAATCATTTTGTTATTGGCGTTTTTTATGAGGGGTACCAATACTTTTATTTCAGGGGTATTGCCACTTTTTGAAATACAAATGACCACATCGTCTTGTAAAATAAGGCCTAAATCGCCATGAATAGCATCAGCGGCGTGCATAAAAACAGCTGGCGTTCCGGTAGAATTTAAGGTGGCTACAATTTTATTGGCGATGATGGCACTTTTTCCAATGCCGGTAATAATCACTCTTCCCTTTGATTTGTAAATGAGTTCTACAGCATCTGCAAAGTCATCGGTTAATAAGTTGGCAAGATTTGCTATGGCCGAACTCTCTAATTCAATGGTTTTTTTTGCCGTGCTGAGAATGGTATTTTTAATGTTCAAAATTTATTGATTTTTGGGTTTGATGCATGTAAAGAATTTTAGTATCTTTAGTCCTATGCAAATGTATATAAAATACTAATAAGGATTAATGAGTAAAGAAGAAATTGACTTACATGCAGAGCTAAAAAAATACTTTGGATTTTCCCAATTCAAAGGTCTTCAGGAAAGCGTTATAAAGAGTATAGTTGGAGGAAAAAACACCTTCGTTATTATGCCAACAGGCGGTGGAAAGTCACTGTGTTATCAATTGCCCGCGTTGATAGAAGATGGTACTGCAATTATTGTTTCCCCTTTAATAGCTTTAATGAAAAATCAGGTGGATGCCGTCAGAGCGGTATCTCAGCATGAGGGTGTTGCCCATGTGCTGAATTCGTCATTGAATAAAACTGAGATCAAACAAGTTAAGGAAGACATACGAAATGGGATTACCAAACTGCTTTATGTAGCCCCCGAATCATTGACTAAAGAAGAAAACGTCGAGTTTTTAAGATCCGTCCCGATCTCTTTTATGGCCGTTGATGAGGCGCATTGTATTAGTGAATGGGGCCATGATTTTAGACCCGAATATCGAAACTTGAGACACATCATAAAGCGTATCGGTGATAATATTCCAATTATTGGATTGACGGCTACGGCCACTCCAAAAGTACAGGAAGATATTCTTAAAAGCTTGGATATTACCGATGCCAACACCTTTAAAGCGTCGTTTAACAGACCTAACCTATATTATGAGGTACGGCCAAAATTAAAAACTGTAGATTCGGATATCATTAGATTTGTAAAGCAAAATGAAGGAAAATCCGGTATTATTTACTGTTTGAGCCGTAAACGTGTTGAAGAATTGGCACAGGTGCTACAAGTTAATGGTATTAAAGCAGTGCCTTACCATGCCGGATTGGATGCCAAAACGCGCGTAAAACATCAAGATATGTTTTTGATGGAAGATGTGGATGTCGTTGTGGCTACTATTGCTTTTGGGATGGGAATTGACAAGCCCGATGTGCGCTTTGTAATCCATCATGATATTCCAAAAAGTATCGAAAGTTATTATCAAGAAACTGGCCGTGCAGGGCGTGATGGTGGCGAAGGCCATTGTTTAGCGTTTTATGCCTACAAGGATATTGAAAAACTAGAGAAATTTATGGCGGGCAAGCCTGTGGCCGAGCAGGAAATAGGTCATGCGCTGTTGCAAGAAGTGGTTGCCTTTGCGGAAAGTTCCATGTCCAGGCGAAAATTTATTTTGCATTACTTCGGAGAGGAATTTGACAATGAAACGGGTGAAGGCGGAGATATGGACGATAATGTACGTTTTCCTAAAAAACAACATGAAGCCCAAAACGATGTGTCCGTTTTATTAGATGTTGTTGAACAAACCAATGACAAGTATAAATCAAAGGATTTGGTGCATGTTATTATAGGAAAATCAAATGCACTAATCGTGTCGCATAAAACCGATACCATGCCGTTTTTTGGCGTCGGAAACGGTAAGGACAAACGGTATTGGATGGCATTGATCCGTCAGGTTTTGGTAGCCGGATTATTGAAAAAAGATATCGAAACCTATGGTGTTTTACGACTGACGGATAGAGGAAGAGATTTTTTAAAATCGCCTTACTCTTTTATGATGACGGAAGATCATGTGTTTGACGAAACTACAGATGACAGTATTCTTACCGCTTCAAAAGGTGAGGGTGCTGTAGCCGATGAGGTGTTAATGGGAATGCTTAAAGATTTGAGAAAGCGTAATGCCAAAAAGTTGGGCGTTCCGCCGTTTGTGATATTCCAAGATCCGTCATTGGAAGACATGGCACTCAAATATCCCATTACTCTAGAAGAGTTAGTACAAGTACACGGTGTAGGTGATGGGAAGGCTAAAAAATATGGAAAGGATTTTGTAGCGCTTATTGCTGAATATGTTGAAGAAAATGACATTATCAGACCTGATGATTTGGTGGTTAAAAGTACAGGGAGCAATTCGGCATTAAAGCTTTATATTATTCAGAACGTCGATCGTAAATTGCCGTTGGATGATATTGCATCTGCTAAGGGAATGTCCATGGATGATTTTATAAAAGAGCTGGAAGCCATCGTCTATTCAGGTACCAAGTTGAATATTGACTATTGGATTGACGATATTTTGGATGAAGACCAGCAGGAAGAAATCCATGATTATTTTATGGAATCAAAAACTGATAAAATTGATGTTGCCATCGAAGAATTTGAGGGCGATTATGACGATGAAGAACTCCGCTTGTATCGAATAAAATTTATCAGCGAAGTGGCCAATTAAATTTGATAGATCTTTCAGACTAAGTTTCAATCGAGGTATTACCTTATAATAAGGTCAGATTATTTTGATTGCGAATAAGTTTTGAAGATCTATCGTTTTTTTAATTCGTTTTTCACCTAAGTTATCTAAGTTGTTGAACTCTGAAAATCTGATGATCTTTTTTAGAATGATCTTCTATTCCCGTTCATGAGTTTTTTCTTCATTCGCAGATTCCATAGTATCTAATTCCTCATTTATTGAGGTTTTATGCGTTGCTTCTTCATTTGTTGGTTCTTCATGTATAGCACCTTCATTGGACAGTTCTTCATCAAAATTACCTTCAACAATTAGAAACTTTACATGGTTCTTTTTTGCAATCAATTCGATGCTTTCCACGCTGGTTCTTGATATGTTTGGAATATCTTCTTCATGGATTTCAAAATCAATTCTGGTAATATTCCGATTGGCCATTTTTGTAGATTCAGAGGCGAGTTCAACCATATCCGAATGAAGCTCTAACTTAAAATCTTTTCCATTGATGATCAATTTTGCACCATTAAAGGTTTTAATTTGAAACGTACCGATGGTAATTGTTTTAAAATAATGATAGCCCGCCAATTCACTCAACCCAGCATACAAAACATTGGTTTCGGAAATAGCAAAAGGTGCACCATCCACATCATTGATAATATTTTCAA
>NZ_DATJCY010000049.1:0-2511 GCF_035577925.1 Gelidibacter sp.
AAAACATATTTTTCTTGCTCTTTTTAGCTGTATTAAGTTTAAAATATTATAAAAGGACAGGAAATATTTTTTATAAAATAATCATAATTTGCATTACTATGGCAGTGGCACATATTTTAAAATTAGATTATTCATGGTATGGCATTGCTGTAATTTACACATTTTATATACTTAAAAATTTAAATGCAAAATATTTTGCAACGGGAATTTTAAGCCTTTTGGGGAGTATAAAGATATTTGCCTTTCAGCTCTTTGCTCCCATTGGATTCATACCAATTCTTTTATATAACGGGAAAATTGGAAAACCTACTGGAAGGATCTATTACTCCTACTATGCTTTGCATTTATTGGTATTTGGTATGATAAAAGCCTACTTATAAAATGCAGAAAGAAAAACTCAAAGATTAATAAAATTCAAAAAATTATTATATTTAAACCCTATTTTATGGAAATGATTTTAAAACCATTTAGAAGTTTAAAAGAACTTCTCTCAAAAGTCGAGGAGAAAGATATTGACTATAAAGCAGAGGTTCATTGGATAGTGTATTTAATCCCAATTTTAATTATTCCTGTGGCATTAATTTTATCATTGGCATATTATACTTATACACTGATGTATATGTTTTATCCAACTTTTTTAATTCTTTTATGGCAGATAAGGAAGGTGCTTATTAATTTGAGCATAAATATATTCATTAAAGACAATCAACTTACTTTCAGAAAAGGCGTAATAAACAAAACAGTTTTTGATATTTCATTAAAGAAATATGAGGGCATTTATATTTCTCAAAACTTACTGGGAAGAATTTTAAATTATGGCACCCTTACGGTAAGTACAGGTGAGATTTCAGGAAGTTTTAAAATCAAAAAACCTAACGAATTAAGAAAAGTTATATTAGAAAAAACGCTTAATTAAATTGTATGTTTTTATTTATTCCGAAAATGGGAAGGCTACAAGAAAACTTGCTGATAAATTAAAACACATAAAACAATAAATCCATAGGAGCAGTAACAAATCGGTTCCGTTCAACAGCGTTTCATCTCTAGCCCTTCGGGCAAGACGAAAACTTAGTTATTATGTGATGTTTTTATTTTTCATTTAGTCTTTGTTCAATATATCTTACAAACTTTACATTAGGCAATTCTTCATCTTCTTTTTTTATCGCTAGTTGCATTCCGTAACTATAAAATTCTTCTCCTTGATATAATTGAACAATTAAATTTGTCCAATGACTTATAAAATATTGAGGGAATTTCAATTCTGTTCCTTTTACATTTTGGTTGTAATAAATGAGAATGTCTTCCCAATCATATTTTTCAATCTCTGTTTGAGTTGGTTTATGTTTCTTATTATTTTTAAATGCCGTTTTGAAACCTTGACCATTTTCATACCAAAAAATGTATTCAATTTCATTTGGCGAGGAACCATTGTCTGAAATTAGTTTTACAAGCATAACTGTATCAATTTCAGTTTCTCTTAAATTACAGGCAAAATTTTCAGCAAGTTTATCAATTTCTACAATTCCTGCACGATTAAAAACTCCATTGAATCCATTTTTTTTAAAATTGCAATTTCCATCTCCATATTTTTCAATTTCTCTCCATCTTTGTTCAGATTGTTCTTCAGAGCTTAAATTATTTTCTTGAGTTAAATAATTGCATTTTATTGGCACATAAAAAGAGTCTATTTTTAAAATAAATTTTCAGTAAATATACATCAAAGATTAAAAATAGGCAAAACGGTTGTAAATAAAGGCTTTACAGCCGTTTTATGATTTTTTGGTAATGAGGTAAAAAGCAGGAAAAAGCAACGATTGGCAAAAGTAAGGTTACTAAAACGTTACTTTTAAACATTTGAAGCGAAGTTTATAAACTGTTATTCTTCAGTGCTTTGCATTGTATTTCATATTGTTTCGTGGCTCACATAGGTTTAATTTTATCATTAAGAATTGTGAGTATGGAAACGACAAGCAACGAAATAGAATTTAGAAAACAATTGACCGAACACGGTATTAATACCGTTGTTCGCAGAAACGACAACGGACGGATTTACGGTATAACTTTTATCGACCACGAGAGCCGTAGTGTTTGGAACGGTTCAGCTTTAGACAGAAACCTATCAGCTAATGTATTCAACGATTGGTGGAACAACGGAAACAAACCCGAATTAAAAATACAGAACAGCCCTGTTTCCAAAACAAATACATTGGACGATTTGCCAACGAAAGACCTTTTTGAGTTTATTCCACAGGAGCATTCGACTAATTTCGATTTAGGATTATTCAGCTTGCTACCCGATGCACAGGGCGTGAATTACGAAGAAGAACAGTTTGCCAACCGGGTTGTAGTTGCAATCCTTCAGAACAGCATACGCATTTCCGTTGCTCACAATGCAAACGAACTTTTTGCCTTACAGATGCAGAAATTCCAAACATCAACATCCCTCAAAATTTTAAATTAGAAGGCATCAATTTGGTGCTCAAAGGACGGTGCGACAAATGCAATTAAAAT
>NZ_DATJCY010000050.1:0-2126 GCF_035577925.1 Gelidibacter sp.
ACATGTTGTTATTATTGACTCATATAGTAATCTCAATTTTGTATAAAACAGAATATCATAGCCTATATCTAGTGGATTCCAATAATATAAATGAATTAATCCCTCTAATTTTCTACATTTCTCATTCACTGCATGTTTGAAATGTGCTAATTAGAGGGATTAAATAAAAGAAAATCATTGATAAGAATTAAGTAATTATGAAAGCCACCTTTAAATGGGTATTTAATAACTCTCAGTATATCATTTTTTTCTTATCATATTTTTCCAAAAAAATATTTATGCTTTTTGAGTATATAAGTAAAGCTTTAATTGAAGCGATTTGCAGATACATAAGTACTTTCAGGAGTTATATAACTGAACTTTCTTATTAAATCGGAGTCTACATCCTTAAATAAAAGTTGCGAGAAGTTATACAGCCCTTCTTTCCAAACATTGAAATCATGATATCCATTTGGTATTACGCGATAAACATGCTCTACGTTATTCGAAACTAAAAAATCATGTGTACGTTTACTTACAGAAATTAGTCCATCTTTATCTCCACATGAAATCCATAATAGATTTAGCAACTCTTTTGCATTATCTACATTAGGAATCAGTTCTTGAACACCCTTAGTATTAGGAGCTGATGAAAAACCTCCAACCCAAGCAAATTTATCAAGATTACCTAGCCCAAAATTCAATGCTTGTCCTCCACCCATCGATAAGCCAGCAATTGCACGATTTTCTCGATCTGTATAAACAGAATATGTTTTCTCGATAAAAGGTATTAAATCATCTAACAAATCTCTTTCAAAAGTAGCGAATGCTTCAACCTTATCAGCTGCCATTATATTACCTTCAGCACGATCATCTTTCATTGCACGACCATTTGGCATTACCACAATCATATCAGCAATTTTATTATCCGAATACAAGTTATCCAAGATAATATGAGGCTGACCTCCATTTAACCATTCCTTTTCATCACCCCCTATTCCATGTAACAAATAAAGTACAGGATATTTCTTTTTGTTACTATAGTTAGGTGGTAAATAGACTAAGGCTTTACGGTCAACTCCTACTGTTTTAGATGTATATTCTATTGAATCAATTTTGCCTCGTTCAATACCTGTACGTAAATTATCAAAACCAGCAGGAACTGTTGCTTTGTAACCATTAATAGAGAGCATTTTTGCAGCGTATCTGAACCCTAAAAGCTCGTAGCCTTCTGACGTAAAGTGCAAACTATCCGCAGCAGCTTTACATCCTACAGAAGAGATAAAGTGGGAAGTTGGAATCGTTTCTGGTAGTTTAGCAATGATTTCATTCATGCTTGCACATTTACCGTGTTGATCAGCTGAAACAACTCCTCCAGCTAGAAGTGGAACATCGGCTGCATTCAATCCAAGATCATTCAATAAATTAGTATATACCTCTTTTACCTTTTCTGGCCAAGTGATATCACCAGTGTCAGATTCTCCCTGATGTAATAAAATACCCTTTATAACACCATCCTTTTGTGCGAGTTTTGCCATTTCAACTAATCGCCCATAAGGATTGCCGCCATAGTCAACGATCATATTTTCCATCCAGCCTGGAGCTGTTGCAACATAATCTTTATAGTTTTCTTTATCGAAAAGTTCTATTTTGCATCCGCCAATAGCTACATTTATCACACCTACCCTAATATTATCAGGTAAGTTATCAACCATTGATTTTCCAAAATAATCGGTCGGTCCTATACCAGTATGACAGCGAGCTAAAGGAGGTGTTGCAGTGTACCAGCTACCTTTAACTCTGCCTAAATCTGGACAATCAACCGTGGCCATCATTTGAAATCTTTCATCTACAGATTGGTGCTGAGGCTCAATTTTAGCTGCACCTTCCATATTCGATTGTCCAAAGCTTAAGTAAATATGAAAATCCTTATCTTGGGATTTTAAATTTGAACTTAATATCAAAAGACCAACGAATAAAAAAATCGTTTTAAAAATTACTTTTTTCATTTTTTGTTTGCATTTTTCGTTATGTGACTTGATGTATTATGATAACACTTTCCAACAAACAGTATTATTATCAATAAAGCTGACCTTAGAAAACAAGTTGTCTATTTAGGTACAGCCTTATTACCTGTGGTTGCATAT
>NZ_DATJCY010000051.1:0-7351 GCF_035577925.1 Gelidibacter sp.
GATTTGATGGTTTATGAACTTTATGCTTTGGTATTGGGCGGTTCTAATATGCTGTTTCATGATTTTTTATCGCAATGGAAATCAGGGTCTTATTTAAAACGAATTAGTGTAGGCTTATTTGGCACCGTGACGATTACTATAATTGGTCTTTTTTTACTGCGCCTATTTACCGCTATCGCTATTGGACATCAAAGTTTTTCGGTGTTTATTCAAAATGATAGATTTGAGAACTATCAATTTGGGTTGTGGGTCACGCTAACTATTGTTATTATTTTTTACGTCATTTATTTTTATAACGACTACCAGAAAAACAAACTCAAAGAACAAAAGGTTATTGCCACAACCGCCAGTGCACAGTTTGAAAGCTTAAAAAACCAAATAGATCCGCATTTTTTGTTCAATAGTTTGAATGTACTGAGTTCTTTAATAGAAGAAAACCCTGATAACGCACAACGTTTTACGGTATCGTTATCAAAAATTTACCGCTATGTTCTTGAGCAAAAGGATAAGGAGTTGGTATCGGTTTCAGAAGAACTGGAGTTTGCCAAAACCTATATGAACTTGTTGAAAATGCGTTTTGAAAACAGTATTCATTTTGAAATTCCTGAACATTTTAATAATGAAGATGCCAAAGTGGTGCCCTTATCCTTGCAATTGCTATTAGAAAATACTATTAAGCACAACACGGTGAGCGAGTCCAAACCATTATATATCAAAATCACGATAGAAGATAATTATTTGGTGGTGCAGAACAATTTACAGAAAAAAGAAGTTCTAAAAAGCAGAAATGGAGTAGGGCTTCAAAATATTGTCAACAGATATGGTTTGCTGACCAAACGGCATGTTCTGATTGATGCCAATAAAGATTTTTTTAAAGTGAAAATACCCATTTTAACCAAACAAATTTCTATCATGGAAACAAAACAAATTTATAGCGAACAAGAAGCCTATTATCGGGCGAAAAAAAGAGTAGAAGATATCAAAGGTTTTTATGGAAACTTGGTGTCTTATTGCGTGGTCATTCCTTTTTTAATTTTTATCAATTACAGAACTTCCTGGGGTTACCAATGGTTTTGGTTTCCTATGTTAGGTTGGGGTATGGGCATTATTTTTCATGCCCTTGGCGTATTTGGTTATGGGAAAGATTGGGAAGAGCGCAAAATAAAAGAAATTTTAGAAAAAGAACAACGTACTAAAACCTGGAACTAATGGAACCAAATTATTTTGAAAAAGAACGTTACGATCGTGCCAAAAAACGGGTTAAAAAAATCAGTGGGTTTTATAGTCATCTTTTGGTTTATATTGTTGTTAATTTAATGCTTGTTGTAGTCAATTATCAGCAATTGTCGCTAGGTGAAAGTTATTTTAAATGGCATAATTTTACGACATTGTTTTTTTGGGGCATCGGCCTTTTAGCTCACGGATTATCGGTTTTTATGCCTTATATGGTTTTGGGAAAGGATTGGGAAGAGCGGAAAATCAAAGAGTTGATGGAAAAAGATCGCAAAAATAATTGGGAATAATGAGTGGCATCGGCAATAGCTATTAAACCAAACTTCATGAAAGTAGTTATCATAGAAGATGAAAAACCATCGGCACGGCGTTTAAAACGTATGTTGTCGCAATTGCAAATAGATGCAGATATTATGCTGCATTCCGTGGAGGAATCTATCAACTGGTTTTCTGTAAACGCGCATCCCGATTTAATATTTTTAGACATTCAGTTGAGTGATGGTCTTTCGTTTGAAATATTTGAAACCATCACGATCCATTCGGCAGTTATTTTTACGACGGCCTATGATGAATATGCGTTGCAAGCTTTTAAACTGAATAGCATTGATTATTTGTTAAAACCTATTGATGAAGAGGATTTGGCAACGGCAATTAAGAAATTCAAAATGCGTTTGCCAATTCAGCAATCTCTAGAAATTGATTTTAATCGGATCAGAAGTTTGCTAGTCAATCCTTATGACAGGAATTATAAAAAGCGGTTTTCGGTTAAAATAGGATCACGAATCAAGCTCATTTCTACCGATGATATTGAGTGTTTTTATAGTGAAAATAAAGGTACTTATCTTTATACTTCCGAAGGCAGAAGTTATTTGCTGGATGTGAGTTTAGAGCAGTTGGAACCCGATCTGGAACCTCATAGTTTTTTTAGGATCAGTAGAAAGTTTTTTGTCAATATTGATGCAATCAAGGATATGATAAATTATACCAATTCACGTTTGCAGATCAAATTAAAAACCTATAACGAACAAGAAGTTATCGTTGCCCGAGAGCGGGTCAAGGATTTTAAAAATTGGTTGGGATAGCTACTCGTCGTCAATTCGGTTGTCATCAAACGCCGATGGCAACAATCGGGGAATAAACTTGATGAACAATGGCAGTAAAACGGCACCTCCAGGCAACATAAATATGGCTAAACTTGGGATGGATTTAAAAATATCCATCAGTTGTTCCTGCATTTTTTTTTGTTCTTCGCTGGTCAGGTCGCGTTGCGTAGATTGGGTTAAAAGCACCAATAGTTCTTTACTTTCTCTGAGTTCCTTGACCAGGCGCTTACTGTTTCTCCTGATTAGTTTTATGACCATTTTACTGGAGTTGTCATAAAAACTTTGCACGAAGTTTTTTGATCCTAAAGTGACAATTCGATTATCATTGGAAGAGTAAAATTTGTCAATATCTAAAATAGATTTCGTTAAAACTGACGGCTCAACATCTAAGTGGCTACAAAACTGGGTTAAAAATACGTTTTCAGATTGGTCCACCGTTTTATCGGTCCACGATGCCATGCAAGCAATATCAATGGTATATTGTTTTTCCAAAGACGTCTTTAGCGTCGCAATCGCATCGCCGTAATCAAGGCGTTCACTGTTGCTATAGCGTCTTGAGTCTTTGAATAATTTGGTCAAACTGTTGTCGTATTGTGTTTTTTGAAGTTTGGATTCAAAAACTTCAATAACAATCGTTTCAATGGCACTTTCCATTTTTTGCAAATACGCTTCAGAAATGGTGCCGGTTTCCAAAAACTTTTGATAGGCCAATACATCTACAAACAAAAGTGCATTGGTGATAAAATAATTGAAGTTTTTGGTAAAGATGTTATAATCGATATGGATGCGTTTTTCAATAAGATCTTCCAAAAGTGCAGCCGATTTCTTTTTGCCTAAAATAGCTTCAAAAATAGAAGTTTTGCTAATCGTAATGGCACTATAGAAACTAATGACCGAATCGATAAATTTTTCTTTGGAAGGATTTTTCTTATAAAAATAAAAGAAGGTCAATATAAGATTAGCCTTGCAAAGCTCTTCATCGGTGAGATCGTTTTTGGGAATGATATCATTGACAATCCGAACATTGCTTCCATAAATAAATCCGCAAAGTTTTAAATTTTGATAAAAAGATTCAAGAGGCCTGTTTAAAAAGGTCTCATCGGTCGAGATTTCCTTTAGTAGTTTTTTTATCCAGCCCGAAGCAGAAGGATTCATAATAGACGATCAATTAAGCTGTAAAGATACTCAATTTACTTGGTGAAAACTCATGCTTTAGGACGGATTGAAAAGTATGTTTGTCCATAGTATTATAATTATCGATGAGTGCGGTTTGGCTCGTGTTTTTGGGATACCGAAATAAAGATAAAAGCCATCCCAGAATCTGAGATGGCTTATTTGTTTTATACACTAAGGACGCTAATCTTTATTGAATTATTTTAAGCGTGTGCATCATTAGTTTCAATTAATTTAGCCTTAAAAGAATTGAAATTTCATGACCGTTTTCTGTGAATTGGTTTATAATTCAGAAAACAGCGTGTCAATATCCAGATTTAAGGCTTTTGCAATCCCTTTTCCGTATGCCGGATCGGCTTGATAGCAATTTCTGGCATGGCGTTCTTGGATGAATTTCTCTGCGCCTCCAATTTGTCTTGCAGTATTTTCAAACAGTACTTGCTGTTGCGCCGGTGTCATTAATCTAAATAAATTTCCGGGTTGCGTAAAGTAATCTTCATCTTCTCTATGGTCGTAATGAAAAGCATCGCCTTCAAGCTTTAATGCTGGCTCCGCATATTCTTTGCTCTCTGCCCATTGGCCATAGCTATTTGGCTCGTAATGTAAGGTTGAACCTTCGTTGCCATCCACACGCATGGCACCATCACGATGCGGATTATGGAATGGACATTGTGGTTTATTGACAGGAATTTGATAATGGTTAACACCTAATCTATAACGTTGTGCGTCGCCATATGAAAATAAACGTCCTTGCAACATGCGGTCTGGAGAAAAACCGATACCCGGAACCACATTGGCAGGATTGAAGGCCACTTGCTCTACATCGGCAAAATAATTTTCAGGGTTTCGGTTCAGCTCCATCACACCAACATCAATGAGTGGATAATCGGCATGAGGCCAAACTTTTGTCAGGTCAAACGGATTGAAGCGATAGTTTGCTGCATCGGCTTCTGGCATAATTTGTACTTTTAAAAACCATTTTGGAAAATCGCCGTTTTCAATGGCATCAAATAGGTCACGTTGATGGCTTTCACGATCTTGTCCAATAATATTTGAAGCTTCTTCATCTGTTAAATTCTGAATGCCTTGTGCGGTTATAAAGTGAAATTTTACCCAGCTGCGCTCATTGTCGGCATTTAAGAAACTGAAGGTATGGCTACCAAAACCATGCATGTGACGGTACGAGGATGGAATTCCCCTATCACTCATCACAATGGTCACCTGATGCAAAGCTTCTGGTAATAGTGTCCAGAAATCCCAGTTGTGATTTGCGTTTCTCAAGTTTGTTTTTGGATCCCGCTTTACAGCCTTGTTCAGATCAGGAAACTTATATGGGTCTCTCATGAAGAAAACTGGTGTGTTATTCCCTGCCAAATCCCAATTGCCTTCTTCGGTGTAAAACTTTAATGCAAAACCTCTAATGTCCCGTTCGGCATCTGCAGCACCACGTTCACCCGCAACTGTTGAAAAGCGAGCAAACATGTTGGTTTTTTTTCCAATTTCTGAAAATATTTTGGCTTTTGTATATTTTGTAATATCGTGCGTTACCGTAAACGTGCCAAAAGCACCAGAGCCTTTAGCGTGCATTCTTCGTTCAGGGATTACTTCCCTGTCGAAATGGGCTAGTTTTTCAAGAAACCAAAAGTCTTCCAAGAGCATTGGTCCTCTTTTTCCAGCAGTTTTAACATTTTGATTTTCTGCAATCGGCCGCCCGGATACCGATGTTAATTTTTTCTTTTCGTCTTTCATAAGATTTAATATTAAAAAATAATCGTGTTTTTAAATAGATGTTTTTTTAAAAAACAACAAGAATCTTTGATCCCGTCTAAAAATAGTAATTATTTTACTAATTTATTGCATTTAAAGTATTTCAAAGTTACGAGTGTTCCATGAGGTTTTGATTCCATCTTTTGTGATTGGAAAACATTAAAACCAGTATTCAAGGTGTTTTTGGGTGTGTTGCTATTATAACTGATTAGTCTTCAAAAGGAGAGCGTTTGATGTCCTCCGATATATCCGAAGAAAGACTGCCTAAAAAAGCGACAATGTCATCAACCTCATTATCTGATAAATCGACATTTCGTTGCAGTTTTCCCATGATCTTTACGGCGGTATTCAAATCGTCTATTGAGCCATCATGAAAGTAAGGAGCCGTATGCACAATATTCCTAAGACCAGGAACTTTAAAGAAATATTTTTCCGATTCTTTTTCGCTAATATCAAACAATCCAAGATCAACATCTTCTGATTTGGTGTGTTTCCAGTAATCATGGAACAGCCCAAATTTTTGTAACATTTGTCCACCTAAAGCTGGACCACTGTGGCATGTAATACACCCAGAATCAATAAAGTTTTGTAATCCTCTTTTTTCTTGAGTGTTCAATGCCTGCTGGTCGCCTTCTAGATATTTGTCAAACCGACTTTCTGGCATTAGGGTGCGCTCAAAAGCTCCAATGGCATGCGTTAAGTTTTGGAACGTAATAGGGTCATTCTCACCATAGGCTTTTTCAAAAAGTTCAAGATATAAATCCACTTGTTTTAAACGATCTACCAACTGTTTTTCATCTTTGATATTATGCTCCAATGGATTTAAAATAGGGCCTCCTGCTTGCTCTTCAACATCGGCAGCACGACCATCCCAAAACTGCATTTTGTGGAGTGCAGCGTGAAATACGGTTGGCGAATTTCGACCGCCAACGGTGCCCGGAGCATCACCGGGAGAAAACCGCTCGTTGTCCACCCCATAGGTTTTTAGGTTGTGACAGGAATTACAGCTAATATTTCCTTCTCCAGAAAGCAAGGTGTCAAAGTAAAGGTGTTTCCCTAAAAGCACTTTATCGGCATCAGGCAATTCAAGATCTAACGATGAAATAGGTTGAAAAAAAGTGGTGGCTGTAGGGTAAAGGTCTTCATAACCGTCTTTTGCTTTTTGCTGATTTTGACAAGATAAAAATGCAGGGATAATAAAAATAATAAGATACTTTTTCATAATTGAATGTTTAGAATAAATGAAAGATACCTTAATAAGCCAAATAAGACAATGATTTATATCATGCTTAAATGGGAATATTTTTTTAAGCAGATAATTATAAATTGGAAAGTCGATGGGAAGCTTTTTGTTTTCTTTTTTAAAATCAAATTTCAACAAACCTTTTAGCGATACTTTTTTTCCGCGAGCATCATAAAAACCGCCTTTTCCATTTAGCCTTATTCTAAATAAGGCTTAAATTTGCACACATTAAAAAAATAAAATTTTATGAAAAAATTAGTTTTGTTGAGCGCTGTTGTTTTTGGTTTAGTGTTCTATTCTTGTTCAAATGATGATGATAATACAGAAAATGAAAAAGTAAGTTTAGTAGGCGATTGGCAATTGACCAATGTTGATTTTACTTTCATGTCTGAAGATGGAGGAAGAATCCGTGCCACCGACAATTGTATTATGGAACTTGTTGCTGGCTATCGTTTTTTTGAGGATAATAGTTTCTTTTTTATTCTCAAGGAAGGTGCTCCTTTTCCAACTGATGGTGATTATTGGAATTGGGAAGGTGATGTAGAGGATTTTAAAATTGTGCAGAAAAATCCTGCTATGCCTCCTTATAACTTTAGTGTAACTCCTACCAATCTTGAAGTTAAGAAGGTTAACGGTAAAACTCAAATAACCTTTCATTCGAAAATGGGACATGGCTCTGAAGCCAATTTTACTCTAGTGCAAACAGAAGAAATTGATCAAGATCAATTGCCTGAATTTACTGCACCTGATGGTTTGGATTATGAGTATTGTGGTTTTTTTGATCCTAAATAATAATTATATTCACCAATAAAAAGCTCGATATCCGAGCTTT
>NZ_DATJCY010000052.1:0-5699 GCF_035577925.1 Gelidibacter sp.
TCAAAACGGATTGCGCCAATTCAAACAATACCAATACGATAAATACGAGAAAGTTGAATTTGATATCAATACGATTGATAGTGCGTTGATTAAAAGCAAGTTGTTCAGGGGAATGGAATTTGTTTTCGATCAAGTTGATACGAGCCGGGTTACAGGAAAAACCTATTTGCCTATTTTCATCAATGAAGCCAGTAGCAAAGTTTATGGCGATAATTTAAAAAAGAAGGAAAAAGAAGATTTAAAAGGCAATAAAAATTCGGGTTTTAGCAATAATCAAATCATTATTGATTTTGTAGATGATCTGTATTCAGATTTTGATATTTACGATAATTACCTCAAGTTTTTTGATAAAAGCTTTGTAAGTCCACTATCTAAGACTGGGATCAATACCTATAATTATGTACTTTCCGACAGTACTTTTATAGATAATAAATGGTGTTATAATATTGTTTATTATCCGCGTCGAAAAAACGAATTGACCTTTAAGGGTGATTTCTGGGTTAATGATACCACTTATGCCATTAAGGAAATCAATATGCAAGCCTCCAAAAGTGCTAATATTAACTGGGTAAAAGAAATTTATATCGAGCAGGATTTTGAGGTTTTAAACGATTCTATATTTTTGATCAAACGCGATTATTTTATGTCTGATTTTGCTTTCAGTAAAAAGGAACAATCGCGCGGTGTTTATGGCAAGCGTACCACACTTTATGATAACTACGAGTTTGACATTCCTAAAGACGATAAATTTTACGCTCAAGAAGTATATAATTTTGACGTCGATGTTTATAATAGAGATGACGATTTTTGGGAACAAAACCGAATGGAAGCTTTGAGCCAAGATGAACGTGGCGTTTATAAAATGTTGGATACTCTAAAAACCGTAAAGAAATTTAAAAAGCTTTATAATTTAGGAAGTATTCTAGCTTCGGGATATGTTGAGTTTACCGATATCAATTTTGATTATGGCCCCATTTTTTCCACTTTCGGTTATAATGAAGTGGAAGGCGTACGGCTCAGAACAGGCGGACGGACATATTTTGGTCCCAATGATTTATGGCGTTTGGAAGGGTTTTTGGCCTATGGATTTCGGGATGATAAATTTAAATATGGTATTTCGGCAAAATGGCTCGTCGACAAAAAAAGCCGATTCATTATTTCGGCAGGAAACCGGCGCGATGTGGAGCAGATAGGTGTTAATTTAACTTCATCTACAGACGTTTTGGGGCGTAGCTTTGCATCATCGTCCGTTATTGGCACGAGTACCAATGATAAATTGACAAACGTAAATTTGACCACCTTTTCTATGGAGTTGGAGCCGGTACGAAACTTGGAATTTAGATTGAGCGGTACTTATAAAACCTTGAGTTCGGCATCAGAAACTTTTAGTTTGGATTATTATACCGATGCCACACAAACGGCCATCGCATCAGAAATTACGCAATTTGAAAATGCTTTTTCTATAGGTTATTTTCCAGGTCGTAAAATGACGGGGTTTGGCGTAGAAAGGCGTCATGCCAATGATGGTTATCCAAGTTTGTTTGCACAGGTGACCCGTGGCGATAAAGGTCTTTTTAATAGTGATTTTGATTATACCAAATTGCAATTTTCGTATATCCAGCCTTGGCACATTGGTGCTTTTGGCCGATTGACCACCACACTTGAGGCCGGTAAAACTTTTGGAGATGTGCCGTTGGGACTTCTGAATGTTGTGCCTGGTAACCAATCTTATTTTTCTATTTACAATACCTTTTCACAATTGGATTATTATGAATTTGTGACCGATACTTATACGTCTTTGCATTTAGAACATAATTTTAACGGCTATTTCTTTTCAAGAATTCCTTTTTTGCGAAAATATAATCTTCGCGAAATTGTTGGAATTAGAGGTGTTTGGGGCGATATATCACAAGCCAATAGAGACTTAAATGCTTCGGGATTAACCTATTTGGCGCCTACCGATAAAGTCTATTACGAATACAGTATTGGCGTGGGGAATATTTTTAAGGTTTTCCGTATCGATTTTAATTTTAGAGGTAATTATCTTGATGCACCCGATGCACGTCCTTTTGGAGTGACTGGAAGTTTTGGATTCAACTTTTAAAATCTATTCAGTTTTTTGCTTAAGTTAATTTGTATTTAACGTCAATCAATTCTCTAAATCCAGGGGCATCAAAATTTCGTTCCAGCGGATATTCTTTATCAAGCGTTAATATGCTACTCAAATTTGCAGCAATGCCATGGAATTTGAAAAGATCCATATTTTTTTATTCTAATATTGAAAGTGGTATTAAAGTGATTGGGTTTCGGCCTTCTTAAAAATAAGCATAAATAACACGACTACATTGCAAACACTTACGTATCTTTGCACGCCTAAAAAAAGGGAGATTATATAACATAAGCCACTAATAAAAAGGCTACTAAAAATAAATAATATTATGAGTCCTAAAGGAAAAACTACATTTGACGTATTGATTGAAATACCAAAAGGAAGCCGTAACAAGTATGAATACGATTTTGAATTAAAGAAGATTCGCTTTGACCGTTTATTGTTCTCTTCCATGATGTATCCTGCTGATTATGGCTTTATTCCGGAAACTTTGGCTTTGGATGGTGATCCGCTAGATGTTTTGGTATTGGGAACAGAGCCTACGTTTCCGATGTGTGTTATGGAAGTTAAGCCTATTGGCGTTTTCCACATGGCAGATGAAAAAGGAAATGATGAAAAGGTAATATGTGTGCCAGTTTCTGATCCTATTTGGAATACCCTTAATGATTTATCTGATGTAAATCCACATCTTATCAAAGAAATTGAGCATTTTTTTCAGGTCTATAAAGATTTAGAAAAGAAAAAAGTTGATGTTGGTGGATGGGGTACAGCTAAAAAAGCCTATGAAATCCTTGACAAATGTATTGATCGCTATGAAGAAAGTGAACATAAAATCAATGGCAACTTTAAGATTTAGGATAACACCTTGCATATAACAATTATATAACCTCTTATAAACTATAAGGGGTTTTTTATTTCTCTTTGATTTTATTACATTAGCAACCGTTTAAAACTAATCAAATCAATAAAACAATATGGAATCAATGATGATTTATATGCCCATTGCTATGGCAGCTTTAGGCTTAATTTATATGCTAATAAAACAATCTTGGGTCATGAAACAAGATGCTGGAGATGGTAGAATGAAAGAAATTTCAGATTATATCCATGAAGGCGCCCTAGCGTTTTTAAAGGCCGAATATCGTTTACTAGCTATTTTTGTGGTTATTGTAAGCGTTTTACTTGCCGTTGTTTCATTGGTGGTTCCTACAACACATTGGTTAATTGTCATTGCTTTTATCTTTGGAGCTATGTTCTCTGCTTTTGCGGGAAATATTGGGATGAAAATCGCCACTAAAACTAACGTTAGAACCACCCAAGCCGCAAAAACAAGTTTACCAAATGCCCTAAAAGTTTCTTTTGGTGGTGGTACGGTGATGGGACTTGGGGTTGCTGGATTGGCAGTTTTAGGATTGACCGCTTTCTTTATTTTGTTCTTTCAAGTATTTATGGGTGGTGTTTGGACCAATACCATGGATATGACCATTGTTTTAGAAACGCTTGCCGGATTTTCATTAGGAGCTGAATCGATTGCACTTTTTGCGCGTGTTGGTGGTGGTATTTATACAAAAGCTGCTGACGTTGGTGCCGATTTGGTTGGTAAAGTAGAAGCTGGAATCCCAGAAGATGATCCACGTAACCCTGCAACTATTGCAGATAACGTTGGTGATAACGTTGGGGACGTTGCCGGTATGGGAGCCGATTTATTTGGTTCATATGTAGCAACTGTTTTAGCTGCAATGGTATTGGGTAATTATGTGATCAAGGATATGGGTGGTGCCATTACAGATGCTTTTGGCGGTATTGGCCCGGTGTTGTTGCCAATGGCCATTGCTGGTGCCGGAATTATCATTTCCATAATCGGAACGATGTTGGTGAAAATTAAAAATAATGATGCTAAAGAAGCTGAGGTTATGGGTGCTTTAAACCTTGGAAACTGGGTGTCTATAGCATTGGTAGCCCTATCTTGTTATGTTTTGGTAACCTGGATGTTGCCAGAAACCATGAAAATGAATTTCTTTGGTGAAGGTCTTCAGGACATCTCTTCCATGCGCGTGTTTTATGCCACTTTAGTTGGATTGGTTGTAGGTGCTTTAATTTCTTCAATTACTGAGTTTTATACGGGTTTAGGTAAAAAACCTGTTTTAAAAATTGTGCAGCAATCAAGTACTGGTGCAGGAACCAATATTATTGCAGGTTTGGCAACCGGAATGATTTCAACATTTCCATCCGTATTGTTATTTGCTGGTGCTATTTGGACGTCCTATGCTTTTGCAGGATTTTATGGTGTGGCCTTGGCCGCTTCGGCAATGATGGCTACCACTGCAATGCAGTTGGCTATTGATGCTTTTGGGCCTATTTCTGATAACGCCGGTGGTATTGCCGAAATGAGTGAGCAAGATCCTATTGTAAGAGAGCGTACAGATATTTTGGATGCTGTAGGAAATACCACCGCAGCAACCGGTAAAGGATTTGCTATTGCTTCGGCAGCATTGACATCTTTGGCATTGTTTGCAGCTTACGTGACTTTTACAGGTATTGACGGGATTAATATCTTTAAAGCGCCTGTTCTAGCCATGTTATTTGTTGGCGGCATGGTACCTGTTGTGTTTTCTGCTTTGGCCATGAACGCTGTTGGTAAAGCTGCTATGCAAATGGTTGAGGAAGTGCGTCGTCAGTTCCGTGCCATTCCAGGAATTATGGAAGGTACAGCAAAACCAGAGTATGATAAATGTGTGGCCATTTCAACAGAGGCATCCTTAAAAGAAATGGTGCTTCCAGGATTATTGACCATTGGTTTCCCAATAGTTATTGCTTTTGTGCCTATGCTTTTCGGAATGAATAACTTGGCCATTGCCGAAATGTTAGGGGGCTATATGGCAGGTGTTACGGTAAGCGGCGTGCTTTGGGCTATTTTCCAGAATAACGCTGGTGGCGCTTGGGATAATGCTAAAAAATCTTTTGAAGCTGGTGTATTGATTAATGGCGAAATGACTTTTAAAGGTTCTGAAGCACATAAAGCAGCAGTTACAGGAGATACGGTTGGAGATCCATTTAAAGATACTTCAGGGCCATCCATGAATATTTTGATTAAACTAACCTGTTTGATAGGTTTGGTTATCGCTCCTATTTTGGGTGGGCATACCATTGAAACTGCAGTTGCAAATACCGAAGTTATTGAAGTTGTTAAAACCGTTTCGAATGATATGGAAGGTGAAATAATTTCAGAAGATATGGATCATGTTCAACAAACTATTGTTGCTGCTGAAAGCAAGTAATATAACCAGATTACTGGTAATTTAAATACGAAAAAAGCCACGTTTTTAAGATGTGGCTTTTTTTATTTTGTGATATTTTAAAATTTCTTTGATACTAGATATCGATGATGAAACTATAAATATTGCAATTTAAGATCTAGTTATTCTAACAACTCAGTGATATTAAAATTATGATTTCAATCTTTTAAAATATTCGTAAATGGAATATTGCGACCGTATTTCAGGTTTTTTTCCAACCTTTACATACTCGTTTTTCTGATCGGCATCAATGATTCTTGCTTTTACGTTATCGGCAAGTTCAAGGTCAATCA
>NZ_DATJCY010000053.1:0-6044 GCF_035577925.1 Gelidibacter sp.
AGCCGAAAATAATAGACGAGATGAAATTCTAGCCGCTAAGTTAAAGGCAGAAGCCGATAAATTGGAAAAAGAGCGAAGAGAACAATTGGCGGCCGAAGAAGCTGAAAAGATACGTAAAGCCGAAAGTATTGCCCGTACAAAAAAAGAAGCCGATGAAGCCATAAGCCGATCAAGCGAGATCAGAAGCAGATTCAAACAATTAAACAACATAAAAGGCGAAGAGTACGAAGAAGAAATTTCTGGTCTGGAAGCGTATAATGACAAAGACTTTTTTGGAGTGAAATTGAACGGTGATTTTTTATGGAGAAAAACAACAGATAATTTACCCATCCAAATGCAAAAAATAATCGGGACCAACTACTTTATAGCATATAATGGTTCAAAAGGAAAAGTGTATAACCTTTATGGTAAGCCAATTTTAATTGATGGAGAAGAATGGATTGATGAAATAGTTTTTGATAAGGACAACAATATTTTTAAAGTAAAAGTACTTGAGGAGCAATATACTTTAGCATCATCAGATGAGCTTGATTTTGCTTGGATTAATGAACATGAAGTAGATTTTTATAAAACAAAGGCCGATTTGCTTACCGTACACAATGCTTTAATCGATGCAGCACTAGCAGCTCACAAAAAAAGATATGCAGGTACAACAGGAGCTATTTTAACATTAGGGAAAAGGGATTTGCATGCAGCTGGTGGCTTATCGATCAAAGCTGATTTGAAATTCAATGTATTAGAGAAGAATAGAGGCTATTTTTTTAAATATTAATTATAAAATCATGAAAACAAATCTCCTAACTATAGTGTTTTTGTCACTTACATCGGTTGTATTTGCCCAGACCGATCCAATACCGTATGAATGGTTTGAAGAGCAATCAAAAATAATCTCAGATTTGCAATACAAAGCCAACGGAAAAGAAATAGATTTTGGCGACAACAAAATTGTAACTGCCAATTATATTAAAGACAATTTCAGCATTAATTATAGTGACAAACTTGCATCTGCCTCTGTTAACTTTAGTGCAAACGGAAATGAAGGACTTATCGTAGTGGAAGATATCGACCTCACAAGCGTTAAAGATTTAATTGAAAGCAACGGTGTTATACTGATGTTTCCAAATGACGAATTAGAATGGCAATTATACATGAATGAAAAACCAAATGTACAAAAAGACAAATTTTTTTATTTCAAAGCGGCTAATGAAGTCGATAGTAAAAAGATGTTTGCAACATTTTGGGAAATCATCAACCGCTTAAAAGTGGATAAAGGACTGATATCAGAATCTGAAGTTGAAAAACAATGGAACGATTGGCAAAACCTTGCTATTGAAGATTTTTACATTAAATATCCTCAATCTATTTTAGCACACGAATTTAATGATGAAGCTTTAAAAAATGTAGGATCTAAATATTACTTTGAAAAAAAATATTTGGAAGCATTGCCTTGGTTACGGCGAGCTGCTAATCTTGAGAATGGATATGCAAACTATCTATTAGGATTTATGTACAGTAAAGGACAAGGAGTTGATAAAGATGAGGCAAAAGGTTTTGAATATTTTCTCAAAGGGGCTGAACAGGGAGACGTAAATGCGATGTTTAGAGCAGGTCATAGTTATAGATTTGGCTGGGGAACTTCAGGAAATATAGTTAGCGCACGGGAGTGGTATCAAAAAGCAGCAAATACAGGAAATGTTGAAGCCCTAGTGAAAATGGGAGACAGCTATTATTCTGGATCAAATCCGGGTGAAATCATTGAGTGGTTTGAAAAATTCTTAAATAAAGAAGGTAAACTTAATGAAAGACAGATGGAAGAATTAGGCTTGTCATATTATTATAATAAACAGTACCAAAAATCATTAGAGTGGCTAATAAAAGCCTGTAATGAAGGACAACGAAACCGAGAAGTTGGGTTGTTCATAAGAGCAATTTACTCAAAAGGTTTAGGCGGAGTTGCAAAAGATAGAAAAGCAGGTAGATATTATTGGGATAAATGCTATTAACATTTTGTACAGCAGTAATAATACAACGGCAAATTGCAATATATTAAACTCGAAAATCATGAAAGTAAAAACAATTATTACAGTAATTGGATTACTTTTTAGCCTAACAAGCTTAGCACAAACCAAAGAAGAAACCATAAGCTGGCTCAAAGAAAAATTGCAAACTAATATCTCGCCTGGCCGTAGCTCATTCAAAGATATTACCATACATTCTGTCGATGAATGCGAGATCATAATTAAGCTTAAACTGGGTGAAACAAATTGGAAATATACACTTCCCACTAATATCAAGAATATTATTCAACCTGGATTTCAGTATGCGGATGAAGTTGTTTTATTGGAAATCGATGAAAAGGCTCCGTTAAAATCAAAATTTTGTTTTCTTCAATTAGAAGAAAATGAAGAAAACCTTGGTGCAGAGGTAGTAAAAGCCATGAATCATTTATCAGCGTTCTGTAAGAAAGAGAATTAAGCATTTTAATTGTCTAATCCAATCTAACAGAGTTTTAAGTTCCGTTAGAGTTTATAAAATATTACCATGGGCTTATTTAATCTTTTTAATAAAACAAAAAAAGAAACACCACCCGCTTACCAAGTTGGGCAAGAGTGGTATTACCAAACTCGAAACGGAGAAGAAAACTCTACCTTGAAGATCGTAAAAATAGAAGAGTACGAAGGTATCGGCAAAATGGTGCACATTTCTATTTTGGACCTAAAAATTAAAAACCCAAAATATCCCAACGGATTGTTAAATGAGGTCATGCACATTCCCATAGCTGAATATGCTTTACGTAATAGCACCATCCAACTAAAAAGTGACCGTTGCCAGTTACCCGATTACGAATTTGGTTATGTTCATTGGAAAAATGCCTACGACCAAGGACAGGCCGGTTACTTTGGCATTCCGTTGAAAGAGGTTATTCAATATTTACAAGATGGCACATATAGCGAAAAATAGGAAATGATGAAAAATTTATTTTTAATTGTTTTGTTGATAGTAAGCAGTTTGTCTTTTGGGCAAACCCAAAAAATAACAAAACTCTTGAACATGCAGTTGCAAAGAGAATTTTCCAAATTTTATGACAATCAAGAAAAAGCGAATTTTAGTGTTAAAGAACCGTTTCGTATAGATGAAAATAATGTATTGCATCTTAGTATTACATTGGAAAAAAATGAAGATGGCCAAAAAGTAAATGTCAGTCGTCAAGTGCCGTTAGATAAAATAGTAGATTTTGACAAAGATATCTATGTGTATTTTCACACATTAGGCCCAGATGTTACCGAAACTCAAACTAATTATGATCAAGACGGAAATATTGTGCAAATTAAAACGGAGCAATTGCAGATGTTTTTCACAGAAATCTATAAAGAAAATCACCCAAACAAATTTATGCGCCAGGTAATAAAAGCATTTAAAAAAGCTGGTTATGATATTGAAAGTGAATATTGATAACTTTTGAAGTTTTTAAGAAGTTGTAGTAAAATATCCTTATTTGGTTTTTAAAATAATGTGCCAATACCTCTATTTAGAGTTTTAAGACCATTGCAAAAGCCTTCTCTAATTTGATTGAGTTTTATCAGCTCATTTTTTTAGTGGAAAACGAGAACAATTTTCAATCTTGAGTTGTTTTTCGGGTGTATATGACCTTTTTTAAAGCTTATTTCGCCCTATCCTTTACAATTGGACGCAATTATCCCTGGACTTCGATATAAATTATAGCTCATGGCCTCCATTAGATTTTGAGTATGCATTTTATGGATACCCCTATATCTTGCCGTTCCTCCAGAGAACCATCGCTTTATTCCTCCAAAGGTACGTTCGACCTTAAATCTCGTTTTGCCTATAAGTTTATTGAATTTCTTTTCCCAAGACGTTAAAGGTCTGTTTTTATAGGCCTTTTTTAGAATGTGGTTTTTTAGCTTTCGTTCTTTAAGAAGTTCAGCGTTTTTCTTTGATTGATAGCCCTTGTCTGCTTTTAATGGAATGCCTTCTGGCAGATCCGCAGTGTCCAGCACTTCTTCTAAGTTGGCAATTTCATTAGTACTTGCCTTTGTGGTCAACACCCCTAAAACCAATCCTTCATTATCTGTAACATGATGCTTTTTGTAGCCAAATCTATACTTGCCACCTTTCTTGAGCCAAGCGGCATCCTTATCTACACTATCGGCATAATCCTTTGTGACTTCAACTTCCTGTTCATCTTTTCGGTCTTCGGTAACTTTATGATTGGTTTTGCCCTTAGGCTTTAATGGCGTATCAATCACGCTAGCATCAATTATAGCTCCTGTTTTTACTATTATGTGGCGCGCTTCCAACTGTCTGTTTATCTCTTTAAAGAGTGGTTCGTAAGCTTTGGCTTTGGTCATTATGGTCCTAAAACGCGATAGCGTACTATGGTCAGGAGCTACTTGGTCGATATGCAAGCCGCAAAAATAACTGAATGAAATACTGTCGTTGACTCGATCCTCTACTTCATAATCACTTAGGCCATACCACGTTTGCAGTAAACTCATTTTAAAAAGCAGCAGTCCACTATAACTGGGCTTACCTGTGGCACTTTGACCTTTGGTGTAGTGTCTTTTTAGAACCTCTATAATAGGGTCCCAATCTAAAAGAGTGTTGATTTGAGTGAAAAATGTACGCTTTATCTTGCGAGATCGAAGGTCGCAAATGCTATCGGCCAGGGTTGGTTGTCTTACTAATTCCATGAAGAAAAGATACGAAATATCTCAAAAATATCCAACTCCTTGCAACGGTCTTATATTTATATAAATGTATAAGGATATAATTATAACCAGATAATTTACTTTCCTTGAATTTAGCTGTAATAGAGTAGGAGGAGTATTTTCTATTTATTGCGGTTTTCTACCCAATATGATCGGTGAGATAAAAGAAGAAGTAATTGGATCGTACTAGAAGAATGTCTTTAAATTCCATTGAAATTCGCGTAATATCACTAAAAGAAAAAACCCAAATCTAACCTGTTTTTGGGTGTAGATTTGGGTGTAATTTTCGTAACTGATTGGTAATCAGTTGAAACTGCGGAGAAAGAGGGATTCGAACCCCCGGAGGTGTGACCCTCAACAGTTTTCAAGACTGCCGCATTCGACCGCTCTGCCATTTCTCCTTTGCGTATCTCATCAAGTATTCCTTGAATGCGGGTGCAAATATAAAACTTTTTATCAATTAACAATAGGACTTTCATAAAAAAGTGTCCTTGTTTTGAACGTGGAAATTTATGAAATGCCTAAGTCGATAATTCTTACAGTTTTATAGACTTTTTTTTCAATTTTAAAACTCCCCATTCATTCACTAATTCTAAACTTTCTTCGCTAAATCCGCTCTTTCAGCCGATTTTTTCTTCTACTTATCCAATAAATCAACAATCGGTTGTCCTATATTTCCATTCGGCTCTTGAATATGAAGCAAGGCGGAAAGGGTAGGGGCAATATCGGTCATATAAGTGGGTGCATGTGTTTTTCCTTGTTTAATTCCCCAGCCCATAAAAACCAACGGAATATGACTGTCGTACGGATTCCAAGCACCGTGTGTGGTCCCGGTGAAATCGCTGTAGAATCCAAACCACTGCGGTTCTAAGAATACTTGAATGTCACCACTTCGTTTGAAGTTGTATCCGTTGATGGCACGGGTTTTTAAAGGTTCGGGAAGACTGGAAACACTCAACTTTTCCATATCCACCGCAAATGAAATTCCGTCTTGTTTCTTTAAATAATCAATGATGGTTTTCTTGATTTTCTCATCGTCTAACTTCTCGGCATCAATGAGTTTGTAATTTAAGAAAACTTGATTGTTACTCATCGTGTAAATCAGTTTCTCATGACCATATTCGGAGGTTAAAATGGAATTAATTCCTTTTAAAACGTCGCTTTTGTAGAAAAAACCTGCATTTCCTTTTTCATCTTGAATGTATTTAGGATTGTGTGCAGCACCGTGATCGGCGGATAAAAAGACGGTGTAATTTCCTTTGCCTACTTTTTGATCCAAATACGTAAAGAAGTCTGCGAAATCTTTATCCAATC
>NZ_DATJCY010000054.1:0-4307 GCF_035577925.1 Gelidibacter sp.
AAATCTGAAATTAAAGTCGCCAATCGCCTTGTTGAATTGGGCTTTGAGGTCTGCTGCCCTACCCGCATCGAAGTCCGACAGTGGAGCGACCGTAAAAAGAAAGTGGTCGTGCCGCTATTGCCCTCCATGGTATTGGTGCAATGTGATGAAAAAAAACGGGCCGAGGTGTTTGCCGTTCAAGGAGCCGTACGCTATTTGTTCTGGCTGGGGAAACCGGCAATAGTACCCGAAAAGGAAGTGGATCTGCTCATGGAAATTGCCAATCAAAAAGAGCAGATCCTAGCTACTGAAAAAATTAACATCGGCCAAGAGATTGACTTAAAGCCTTTTGGCATAACAGCCGAAAAAGGAACGGTAAAATATATTTCTGGAAATCAGTGCTGGGTGGTACTTCATAGTCTGGGATATGTCGTTAAACTAAAAATCAACTAATCTTTCGGTTCATTATTTAAATAATCATATTTTTGCTTCTTTTGGTGATGGATTTGATAATGAAGGTTTTCACCATATAACAAAAACATTAAACGACATAGACACATAGCATCTTATAGCAAATAAAACGTAATCAACAACCAATTAAGATGCATTAATAAAGGAGAACAAAACGCTTTAATAACCAGGTTCCTATGTAGTTGAAGAAGGTCATCGACTAAATAAATAATAATAATAATAATAATAATAATAATTATAGATTAATAATCAGTTGGCTTTGCATCTGATGTTTGTCCGATTTTTTTTTGGGGATTGCCATCAGCGAAGCTATCAAGTTACTTAACTAATAATATAAAAGAATGAAAGTTAAAAATATTTGCTGTATTGGAGCAGGTTATGTAGGCGGTCCTACAATGGCAGTCATTGCCCAAAAAAATCCGGATATCAAGGTCACTGTGGTGGACATCAACACAGCACGTATTGCTGCGTGGAATCACGACGATTTGGACCAATTGCCTATCTACGAGCCAGGCTTGGATAAAGTAGTGGCCGAAGCCAGAAACCGAAACCTGTTTTTCAGCACCGATGTAGATGCTGCCATTGAAGCTGCAGATATGATCTTTATTTCGGTCAATACACCGACCAAAACCTACGGACAAGGCAAAGGAATGGCGGCCGATTTGAAATATATTGAGTTATGCGCAAGGCAAATTGCACGTGTTGCCAAAACCGATAAGATCGTTGTCGAAAAATCAACCTTACCGGTAAGAACCGCACAAGCCATTAAAAGTATTTTGCACAATACCGGCAATGGCGTCAAATACCAAATCCTATCCAATCCTGAATTCTTGGCAGAAGGTACAGCCATTCAAGATTTGATGGCACCAGATCGCGTACTGATCGGTGGTGAACAAACCGAAGCAGGCTTAGAGGCCATCCAAGCTTTAGTTAATGTTTATGCCACTTGGGTACCGGTTGAAAATATCCTGACTACCAATTTATGGTCTTCAGAACTATCAAAATTAACCGCCAATGCATTTTTGGCGCAACGGGTCTCCTCCATCAACGCCATGTCTGAATTATGTGAAGTTACCGGTGCAGATGTTAACGAGGTGGCCATAGCCATTGGCAAAGACAGCCGAATTGGACCTAAGTTTTTAAAGGCTTCGGTTGGTTTTGGAGGCTCGTGTTTCCAAAAGGATATTTTGAACTTGGTCTATATTGCAAAATCATACGGTCTTAACGAAGTGGCCGATTATTGGGAGCAAGTCATCATCATGAACGACTATCAAAAGCGGCGCTTTGCATCCAAAATCATTCAAACACTTTATAATACCATTTCAGGCAAAAAAATTGCCTTTCTAGGCTGGGCTTTTAAAAAGGACACCAACGATACCCGCGAGTCGGCGGCCATTTATGTGTCCGATCAACTCATCGAAGAACAGGCCAACATTGTTGTCTTCGATCCCAAAGTAACGGCCGAGCAGATGCAAAATGACCTTAATTACCTCAACACACGTTCGGAGGCCGATAATCAAAATTACCTCACTACGGTGCTCGATCCGTACGAAGCTTGTGAAAATGCACATGCCATAGCGGTATTGACGGAGTGGGATGAATTTAAAACCTACGATTGGCAACAGATTTATGATAACATGAAAAAACCAGCGTTTGTATTTGACGGCCGTGGAATATTGAATAAAGAAGCATTAGAAACTATTGGATTTCAAGTGTATGTCATCGGTAAATAATCATCACCCAAAAACATTTTTGGTCACAGGAGCTGCTGGTTTTATTGGCTTTCATGTCTCTAAAACTTTATTGGAACAAGGTCACCATGTGATCGGCTTAGATAATATCAACGATTATTATGATATTAATTTGAAGCTGGCGCGTTTGGAGCAATTGGGAATTGACAAAACAGAAGCCGTCCAAGAGCTGAATTACACCACAAGTACCACCTTTGGCAACCGCATGGTTTTTGTTAAAATGAACCTTGAAGATCGGGAGGCTTTACCGAAGCTTTTTGAAAACTATAAAATTGACAGCGTTTGTAATTTGGCTGCTCAGGCAGGCGTGCGCTACTCATTGGAAAACCCTGAAGCTTATGCCGATAGCAATTTGACAGGTTTTTTAAATATTCTTGAATGTTGCCGCAATTATAAAGTTTCCAAATTAGTATATGCCAGTAGCTCTAGTGTGTATGGCAATAGTGACGCAGTGCCTTTTGATGAAACCGCCAATGTGGACCATCCTGTCAGTCTTTATGCGGCTACAAAAAAAGCCAATGAGTTGATGGCGCATGCCTATAGTCATTTGTACGGCTTTGAAACCATTGGATTGCGCTTTTTTACCGTTTATGGTCCTTGGGGCCGACCGGATATGGCGATGTTTTTGTTTACCGAAGCCATTATTAACAATCAGCCGGTAAAGGTGTTTAATAATGGCGATTTGTCACGTGATTTTACCTATATCGACGATATTGTCAACGGAGTTATCGCAACCCTGTTAGAAACCCCTGATAAAAAATCACTTTATAAACTCTACAATATTGGAAATAGTAAACCTGTGCAACTCTTAGAATATATTGAAGCTATTGAAAAAGCGCTCGACAAAAAAGCCATTAAGCAGATGATGCCCATGCAGCCAGGCGATGTAAAGCAAACTTATGCCAATGTTGCCCGTTTAAAAAACGATTTTAATTACCAGCCTAAAACCGAAGTCACTAAAGGCATTGAAGCTTTTGTGAAATGGTATAAAGAGTTTTATGGGAATTAGTGGGTAGTCAGTAGATTTTTGAGAGCAGAAACTAGAGAATAGAATATAGACGATAGAAATCGAAGTTGAAATTGAAATCGAATCCCGATAGCTCCCGATAGTTATCGGGACGGGAGGAATTGATCCTGATCATAGGGAGAAGTTGAATAGCTTTGTGAGTCTTCGGTGAATCACTGAGAAATTGGTCTCACAAAGACATCCAGCTACAAAGAGAAAATCAATGAAAATCAGTAAAATCAGTGTCATCTGTGTTCTATAAATGAAGTTGAAATTAATCTTAAACCGTCATTAGAAATTGAACTTTTATTAAAATGTTTTGAAAAAATAGTGATGGAAAATTCAATAAAATATAATAAAACTCACAAAACCGTCATACGTCTTATGTCAATTTTGAAGAAAGAATTTAGAATATAAAAGTTTAGTTAATAACGCACAACTAACAACCGACAATCCACAACTGATAAAAACCACGTCATGAAAAACTTTGCCCTCATTGGTGCTTCGGGCTATATTGCCCCACGTCACATGAAAGCTATTAAGGATACTGGCAACACCTTGGTGGCCGCTTTGGATCCGTATGATGGCATCGGAATTATGGACAGCTATTTCCCACAGGCCAGTTTTTTTACGGAATTTGAGCGTTTTGATCGTTTTGTGGACAAATGGCGCAGGGATCATGGCCATAAAATTGACTATGTATCGATCTGCTCTCCTAATTATTTGCACGACTCACACATCCGATTTGCTTTGCGAAGCGGTGCCGATGCCATTTCAGAAAAACCTTTGGTCCTTAATCCGTGGAATGTTGATCAACTAAAGGTCATTGAAAATGAAACTGGTAAAAAAATTTACAATATCCTGCAACTCAGACTGCATCCATCCCTTATCGCTTTAAAAGAAAGGATTACGGCGGAATTAGAAAAAGATCCTAATAAAGTGTATGATATCGATTTGACCTATTTGACCTCAAGAGGACGATGGTATTTTGTGTCGTGGAAAGGCAATGAAGCTAAATCTGGGGGCATAGCGTCAAATATAGGTGTTCATTTTTATGATATGCTATGCTGGATTTTTGGTGATGTCATCGAAAACAAAGT
>NZ_DATJCY010000055.1:0-1621 GCF_035577925.1 Gelidibacter sp.
AAATTTTTGAACCGCAGCACCAGCGACCATTAAAAATACTTTTTTAAGCTTGGCGATCATTTCCTTTTCTTCAGCAAACAGCTCTGAATAATCAGGCGTGTCAAATGAAGGAATTCCCATTAATTCATCAGCAACAGCTTGCGCAGGGCCTAATAAATCGACGTGACCTTTCATAGCTTTTTTGACCAACATGCCAACAGAAAGCATTCGGTTAATTTCGTTGGTCCCTTCATAAATTCGTGCAATACGTGCATCTCTCCAAGCGGCCTCCATTGGCGTGTCTTTAGAAAAGCCCATGCCTCCAAATATTTGGATACCTTCATCGGCACAATGTTGTACGTCTTCTGAAACGGCAACTTTTAAGATCGAACATTCAATGGCATATTCTTCAACACCTTTTAATTCGGCTTCTTGATGTGAATTTCCAGCAGCTTGTCGTAGGGCAATTCGGTCTTCAATGTTTTTTGCAGCACGATAAGATGCTGATTCACCAGCATAACAGTTGGTTGCCATTTCGGCCAATTTCATTTTGATAGCTCCAAAATCTGAAATACGAGTCTTGAATTGCTTACGTTCGTTAGCGTACTGAATGGCATTGGTGGTAATGCGTCGTTGTGAATCCAAGCAAGCAGCGGCCAATTTGATACGGCCAATATTCAATGCATTCATCGCTATTTTGAAACCTTCGCCACGACCTGCCAACATGTTTTCTACAGGAACTACGGTGTCGCTAAAAAATACTTGTCTTGTGGAAGACGCATGGATACCCAGTTTATTTTCTTCTTCACCTAAAGTAATGCCATTGTTAGGATCTTGCTCAACAATAAATCCGGTAATGTTTTTGTCATTTTCTATACGTGCAAAAACGATAAATAAATTACAGAAACCCGCATTGGAGATCCACATTTTTTGACCGTTGATTTTATACGATTTACCATCTTCAGAAAGTGTCGCCGTTGTTTTTCCAGAATTAGCATCCGATCCTGCATCGGGCTCAGTTAGCGCATAAGCGCCAAACCATTCGCCAGTGGCCAGTTTAGGAACGTATTTTTGTTTTTGTTCTTCAGTGCCATAAAGTGTGATTGGCATGGTTCCAATTCCTGTATGCGCACCAAAAGCAGTACTGAATGACCCCGTTCCACTCGAAATGTATTCGCATACAATCATGGTCGACACGAAGCCCATTCCCAATCCGCCGTAAGCCTCAGGAACCGCAACTCCTAAAAAGCCCATTTCCCCAGCTTTGGTCATGATTTCTTTGGTTAATCCATAATCTTTGGCTTCAAAACGATCTCTGTTTGGAATAATTTCTCGATCGTTGAATTCAATGACCGAATCGCGCATCATTCTTTGTTCTTCGTTGAAATCTTCAGGTGTAAAGACATCTTCGCATTTTGTTTCCTTCACGAGGAATTGACCTCCCCGGAGTATTTGGTTTTCTTGTTGTGTTTCCATTGTTTGTTGTTGACTTTTGATGGTAAGACTTATGACATATGATGTTTCTAGAATTACCACTGTTATTATTATTTTAATTTTGGACTAACCGTCTTACGTCTTAAGTCCTTTTTATCTTATGTCTGTTTAAGAAAGAAACTCAAATATCCCACAAGCACCTTGACCT
>NZ_DATJCY010000056.1:0-2251 GCF_035577925.1 Gelidibacter sp.
CCAAAAGCTGTGGAGTGTAATTAACACAGCCGAAAAACTAAAGGAAATCAAACAAATCCTTCATCCAAATTATGAAATAAAAACAGAAGAGAGGAGCGTGCCCATCGCTAACAGTAAATTATCAGAAAAATCGATGCTTATCATGGCGCAGTATGAACAGAAATTGATACTCAAAGCCTATAGCCGTAGTACCATTCAATCCTATAAAAGTGAATTCGCCAGTTTTTTGGTGTTTTTTGAAAGTCGGAATCTCGAGGAATTGACCAAAGAAGACATTGAAGGCTATTTGGCGCATCTCATTCAAAAGTTCAAAATATCAGAAGTAAAACAAAATCAATCGATCAATGCCATCAAATGGTATTATGAAAAAGTTTTGGGGAAACCCAAAGAATACTATACGCTAACCCGAGCCAAGAAAACCAAAACATTACCCAGTGTTTTAAGCGAAGAAGAAGTGTTTAGGCTGATCAATGCACCCACAAACATCAAACACAAAACCATTCTATACACACTGTACAGCGGCGGACTTCGATTGAGTGAAGTGGTAAACTTACGCATCAGAGATGTGCATTCCAGCGAAGGGTATTTGTATATCAAAGGAGGAAAAGGTAAAAAAGATAGAAAAACAGTGCTCTCACCTACCCTGCTTACCCTTCTCCGAACCTATTATAAAAAAGAAAAACCTGCCTATTGGCTGTTCGAAGGCCAAGACGGTGGAAAATACAGCCCAAGAAGCGTACAAGCTATATTCAGACAAGCGATGGAAAAAAGCGAAATCAATCCGTGGGCAACTGTTCATACTTTACGTCATAGTTTTGCTACGCATTTATTGCAAAATGGAGTGAATTTACGAAATATACAAGTCATGTTAGGTCACAGTAGTTCTAAGACGACCGAGATTTATACCCATATTTTGAATATTTCAAACAAAAAAATTGAAAGTCCTTTGGATTCTATGCTAAAAAACAATATGTTTGATAGAAATATATAATGGAAATAGGCGCAACTCGTTGCGTATATCCAATTGTTGGCGGTAATTTGAAGAAACAATTAACAACGAAAAACATTCAAGAAAATGAAGCTATAAGTAACTGTAAGATAGAATAAGAATTGAAATATCCTTTACTACGCTAAGTAGAAAGGACGATTGTTAATATTAAAAAATTAGAAAATGATACAGTTACAGATGATTGACAAAACAAAGTCAATAGCTCAAAATGATAAAAATATTTCTGCCGTATTTATGTATGGGTCATTTACCAAAAATGAAGGGGACAAATATTCAGATATTGAATTCTACATCTTCTTGAAGGATAAAGAAAAATTTTCCGCTGAAAATTGGGTAAGCCAAATTCATCCTTTGGCATTATATTTTACCAACGAGTTTGGAAGTGAAGTTGCCATTTTTGAAAATATGATAAGGGGGGAGTTTCATTTTTTGACAAACGACCAAATGGAAGTTATCAAATCGTGGGACGGTTTGGTAGAGTTTAGCGACTTTGACAAGATGATTTTAGTAGATAAAGAAGATTTATTGACTAACACGCTCAAAGAAATAAAAACTAAAGTACCTGATCGAACAACAAATGAAAATATCCTGTGGTTGAGCCAATCATTGTTGAATGTTTTACTTACAACAAGCAACTTAATTAAACGACAGGAATTTGCTCACGCTTACCAAAGCTTATCAAATGTTCAAAAATATTTACTTTGGTTAATAAGAATTGAAACATACCAAACCAAACATTGGGAAAGTCCAACAAAAAGCTTGGAAAAAGACATAGATCCAGATTGGTATTCGTTATTTCAGCAGACAACATCAGAATTAGATCCGACAGATATTAAAACAGCTTTCAAGAAGACATTAACATTGACTGAAAAACTTTTTGATAATCTTGGAGTTGAAGCAAAATTAAAGGGGGTATTAAGGAGAATTGAATAAATAAACTACCGCCAACATTGTATAAGCGTAATGCGGGCGAAGTGGCTAAAATTTAGTATTTTGCCATCTATCAAAGTTCGTGTTGGCGGACAGTGTATTGCTCCGAAAACCCGCACTACGCTTATACTTGACCGTTAGCACCAATTTTAAAGAGACCAAAATGGACACAATAGAATTTCATAAATCTACAACAAAAGAACTTCTTGCAATTAAAGATAGAGTTAGAAACTTAGTAAATCATTGGGGTGAAGATGGTAGACATCAAGAAGCAGTAATCAAAACTATGATTCAAAGATTTCTTCCTGAAAG
>NZ_DATJCY010000057.1:0-1647 GCF_035577925.1 Gelidibacter sp.
AACGAATCGTTTTCGCCTAATTCGGTAAGATCCAATTCGGCTCCCAAATTGTTGTCTGCAAAACACATTTCCAATAAAGTGGTAATCAATCCGCCAGAAGCTATATCATGTCCTGAGACAATTTGTTCGGTTTTGATGAGATTTTGAATCGTATTAAAAACCGTTTTAACATAAGATGCATTTTTTACTACCGGTGTTTCATGGCCAATTTTATTGACAATTTGTGCAAATGAACTGCCGCCCAATTTAAAGTCATCTTCCGAAATATTGATATAATAAATAGCACCAGCGTTTTTCTTTAAAACTGGCTCTACAACTTGCGTAATATCGTTGCAATTTCCTGCTGCAGAAATAATGACTGTTCCTGGTGAAATAACTTCTTCGTTTGGATATTTCTGTTTCATGGAAAGAGAATCCTTTCCTGTCGGAACGTTGATTCCAAGTGCAATGGCAAATTCAGAAACGGCATTTACAGCGGCATAAAGTCTTGCATCTTCACCTTCATTTTTACAAGGCCACATCCAGTTGGCAGACAATGAAACACTTTCAAGACCATCTTTTAATGGTGCCCACATAATATTGGTCAACGCTTCGGTAATGCCATTTCTACTTCCTGCAACAGGATCAATCAAACCAGCAATTGGTGAGTGACCAATAGAGGTTGCAACGCCTTCTTTCCCTTTATAATCCAAAGCCATCACGGCCACGTTATTGAGTGGCAATTGTATAGGGCCCACACATTGTTGTTTGGCAACTTTTCCGCCCACACAACGGTCCACTTTGTTGGTCAACCAATCTTTACAAGCAACGGCTTCCAATTGTAATAATTGATCTAAATAATCGTAAAACTTTTCTTTTTTAAAGACAACAGGATCGTAGTTTCTGTTGATGGTTTTGTCAATCATGATAGTTTTGGGCGAACTTCCAAACATATCATCCATTGCCAAATCCATTGGTTTTTGACCAGTTGTTTGAGATTCAAAAGTAAACCGATGATTGCCCGTTACATCACCAACGGTGTACATTGGTGCACGCTCACGATCGGCTATTTTTTGAAGAGTTTCCAAATGTTTTTCAGCAATGACAAGACCCATACGTTCTTGGGATTCATTGCCAATAATTTCTTTTGCCGAAAGTGTAGGATCGCCAACAGGCAGTTTGTCCAAATCGATCAGTCCGCCAGTAGCTTCCACCAATTCGCTTAAACAATTTAAGTGTCCACCTGCGCCATGGTCATGAATGGAAACAATAAAGTTCTCGTCACTTTCAACCATGCCACGAACGGCGTTTGCCGCACGTTTTTGCATTTCCGGATTAGATCGTTGTACAGCATTTAATTCGATACCAGTTGAAAATTCGCCAGTATCAGCCGATGAAACAGCAGCACCACCCATCCCGATACGATAGTTTTCACCGCCAAGAATTACCACTTTATCACCAACTTTAGGCGTGTCTTTTAGAGCTTGATCTGCTTTTCCGTAACCAATTCCACCTGCTTGCATAATCACTTTGTCAAAACCGAGCTTACGTGCTGCCGAGGTGTTTTCAGAATCTTGATGTTCGTCGTGCTCAAAGGTCAATACGGAACCGCAAATTAAAGGTTGTCCAAATTTGTTTCCAAAATCAGACGCTCCATTAGATGCTTTT
>NZ_DATJCY010000058.1:0-10577 GCF_035577925.1 Gelidibacter sp.
ATGGGTAGGGGTGGTGTTTTGATATCGTATAGATATGGAGATATTTGTGTTTTTTGAGACAAACCTTATAATAAGAAACAAAAATAGCCTTTAACACATCAGTTAAAGGCTGTTTTTTTTCAGTGTAACTGAGAACTTTAATATCCGTATTATTCACTTTCAATTAATACACTGTAGGTATAAGTTCCAAAATCAATTTCTGTTAAGCTGATAACTTCCAGATTCACATTTTTGATATAAAACTTGATAGTGTAGGTACGTTTGTACACGTTTTTATTGAACTTTTGATAATCGAAAGTGTCTTTGGATTCTTTGTCCAAATACCGTGGTACGGTAGGTGTTGGCGAACTGCTGTCACGATCATTTGTTGGATCGCCATCCAAATCAGCATCTTCATGGCGGGTCAATACGCCATCGCCGTCATCATCATCGTCCAAATAATCCGGGATGCCATCACCATCGGTATCTTGGGCTTTTGAAAGTCCGTCGGCTTTAGTATAATTGTGTTTTTCATCTTTGGTCAACACATTATCGTTATCATCATCGGCATCGAGATAATCCGGAATGCCATCGCCATCGGTATCAGTAGGGTTTGTAGCAGGATCATTATCACCATCTAAATTGGCGTCTTCAAGATGTGCCGGAATGCCATCATCGTCATCATCAACATAAGTGGTAATGATAGTGACCGTACCCGAATTTGTGGTATAGTCTTTTATAATGTTGACATTGGGATCGGATAATATGCTGCAAATCATTTGCTCCGGATTGCCATCATACGTTCTATAATTGAACAGTGTATTGGTGCCGTTGATGGTCAAGGTTGTTTCGTAATTGTTTTGTGGCGGATTGAAAATGAGGTTTGTGGTCGTGTTTTTTGGGAAAATGAGACTTAAGGATTCACCTGGATTTGTTTTGATATCATACAAAAAGTAATTATCTGCACTTAAATTACACATAGACAATTCCTTATCAAAATCTAATTTTACGTCGATGATATCGCCATCATCACACGTGTAAACTAATAAAAAAAGGCTTAACAGATAAAATAATTTACGCATTTCAATCAATTTTGAAGCAAAAATAAGGCATTTGTCAATTTATAACGTGTCATCGGTGAAATAATTTTATTTGAAGTATTTTTGTGTTTTGAAAGGATTTTATAATGAAACAGATTTATTTTGATAATGCAGCAACAACGCCTATGCACGATGCGGTGATTGAGCGTATGGTTAAAACGATGCAATTGCAGTACGGCAATCCGTCATCAACACATAGCGTGGGCCGATCGGCTAAATCATTGCTGGAAACGGCAAGAAAAACGATAGCTTCCTATTTTAATGTTCAAGCTTCGGAAATTGTATTTACTTCTGGAGGTACGGAAGCCGATAATTTAATTTTGCGAAGTGCGGTTCGGGATTTGGGTGTTGCTGAGATTATTACTAGTAAATTAGAGCATCATGCAGTTTTGCATACGGTTGAACATCTTCAAAAAGAATACGGCATTGTTATCAGTTATGTAAAACTGCTTGATAATGGGGCGATTGATATGGCTGATCTGGAGCGTTTGTTGCAGTCTCCAAATAAAAAACTGGTGAGTTTGATGCATGTCAATAATGAGATTGGTAATATACTGGACCTTAATAAAGTCGCCGCTATTTGTAAAGCCAACGGTGCTTTGTTTCATAGTGACACCGTCCAATCTGTTGGGCATTATGCCTTGGATTTGAGTATTGTTCCAATTGATTTTTTGGCGGCAAGTGCCCATAAGTTTCATGGGCCGAAAGGTGTTGGATTTGCTTTTATAAGAAAAAGTTCGGGTATTAAATCTTCTATATTTGGTGGTGAACAGGAACGTGGCTATCGCGCCGGAACTGAAAGCATCCATAATATTGTGGGTATGGAGGAAGCTTTGAAGTTGAGTTATACCGATTTGGAAAATAATAGAGCCCAAATTCAAGAACTGAAAACTTATTTCATTGACCAATTAAAATCATTGTCTCCAAACATGTTGTTTAATGGTAATTGTGAACATCCTGATTTGAGTACTTATACGCTAATCAACGTCTGTTTGCCAGTGGCTCCGAACAAAGGTGGAATGTTGCATTTTCAGCTGGATTTAAATGGCATTGCTTGCTCTAAGGGTTCTGCTTGCCAGAGTGGGAGCAATCAGAATTCGCATGTGCTTTCCGAAATACTAAATGCTGAGGATTTGTTGAAACCGTCGGTGCGATTTTCGTTTTCGAGTTTAAATACCAAGGATGAAGTGGATTATGTGATTGGGGTTCTGAAGGAATTTGTTGAAAACTAAGTTTTTTTAGACACGAATTTCTGTGGTTATAAATTGAACACTGATAACGCTGATTTAGTGGATTTTCACGGATTTTTTTGGAATACCTGAATTCATTCGACTTCAATTTCGGTTTCAACTTCATTAATTGAACACTGATGACGCTGATTGTGCTGAATTGAATGTTTTTTAGACGCTAATTTCGGAAATTTCACTGATTTTTCTCTGTAGTAGAAATAGAACACTGATAACGCTGATTTAGTGGATTTTCACGGGTTTTTTTGGAATACCTGAATTTATTCGACTTCAATTTCGGTTTCAACTTCATTAACTGAACACTGATAATACTGATTTAGCTGATTTTCTTGGGATGCCTGAATTTATTCGACTTCAACTTCGGTTTCAACTTTATTAACTGAACACTGATGACACTGATCGAACTGATTATCACTGATGTTTATGGAAGTATATTGTGTTTAGTATCTTTGAGAGAGATGAAAAATAAGAAAACCAGAAAACTCTTAAAATAACATTGACATTCGGACATTAAAAACCCGCGGACTTAGATAGTTGGGAATGGCGTATTGGCGTTTGCTGTACACATCTCTTACCCAAGTGTTGGTAATGGAGTTTTGAACATCAAAGATGTTAAATACCTCTACGCCAAGTGTCAATTCTTTAAATACGCTTTTTTGTCTGTTGTGTTGTGATTTTTCTTGATCGATAATAGTATATGAAAATCCAACATCGGCACGTTTATAATCGCGCAATCGGTTTTGATAAACATAAGGATCGGCATAACTTGGTGAACCGCCTGGAACGCCAGTGTTGTAAACGAGATTGAGATACACTTTTAACGCCGGAATATTAGGTACATAATCTTGAAATAATATCCCAAATTTTAGACGTTGATCTGTTGGTCTTGCAATATAGCCTTGGTTTTCAATATTTTCTTCGGTTTTTAAATAACCAAAACTGAACCATGATTCGGTGCCGGGAACAAATTCGCCATTTAGTCGTAGATCCAATCCATACGCATAAGCTGTAGCATTATTGGTAGCACGGTATCTGATCCTCACATTTTCTAAAGAATAAGGGTTCACATCGGTCAAATGTTTGTAATAAGCTTCAGAAACCAATTTGAAAGGGCGGTCCCACATTTTAAAGCTGTATTCATTGGCCAAAACCAAATGTATTGATTTTTGAGCCTTGACATCTGGACGTATTGTCCCGGAAGAATCTCTTAATTCTCTATAAAAAGGTGGTTGGTAATACAGTCCGCCGGCAATCCTGAACAGCATATCTTTTTCCCAATCGGGTTTGATGGCGAATTGCGCTCTTGGACTAAAAACGGTTTGCGTTGTGTTGTTGATGCCGGTTCCGCTTACGGCCCAGTTATGTGCTCTAACTCCAAAATTATAAAACACGTCGTGATTGCCCAGCTCCGCACGTTTACTCCATTGTACATACGCCTGAAAACGGTCTATTTTGGCATAATTGGTAGCGCGTACATTTTGAAACGGTACTAAAGGACCTCTGAAAGCTTCATAAGGTTGATTGTTGTTAACATCCATTTTTGGAGGTCGGATTGAAAAACCTGCCGAATCGATTATTTCCCATTCTACCAGTCGATCACGGATATCTTCGTGCGTATATTTTAAGGACCATTCAAAAGTATGATCTTCCAATTTGTAATTTCCACTATGTTCAATATTGGTTATCAACGCATCCAAATCATTTCGGCCATGGGTTAATTGCGAACCAATGCCTTCGCTAAACTCCACATCGCCAAAATTTTCATCACCAATATTGCTGTTCACTTCCCCCAATCGGTATTGCGCCAAAATATCAAAATACTCTTCTTCAGTGGTATGAAATGTTGAAGTAGTCAGGTTTAAAGTCAAATCATCATTAACAAAATAATTGGCTTTAATGGCTCCAAAATAAGTGTTGTAAGCATCTTTTTCCTGACCTTCATAATACACCAATAAAGCCATGGGATTAGCAATGGTTCCGAAGTTGGTCTTTCGGTTAGTCGGCTCAAATTCATAAGTATTGCTCGAAATGTTACCTAAAAAATTGACATGGAATTTATCGGTAAACTTATATGTGAAATACGTTTGCACATCGGCAAAAACCGGTTTTACATTACCTTTAGTTTCCAAGGAACTTAAAACCAAACTATTGTCTCTGTAACGTAACCCAACAATTCCGGATAATTTAGAATCTTTGGAGATTGCTTCCGCAGAAATACTACCACCCAATAAGGAAACGTTGGCGTTTATACCGAATTTCATCGGATTTCTGTAAGTAATATCCAAAACAGAAGCTAATTTATCGCCATATTTAGCCTGAAAACCACCTGCTGAAAACTCGACATTTTGTACCAAATCTGTATTGACAAAGCTTAATCCTTCCTGTTGTCCTGAACGCACTAAAAATGGGCGGTAAACTTCAATACCATTAACATAAACTAAATTCTCATCAAAATTACCGCCTCGTACCGAATATTGTGTGCTGAGTTCGTTGGAGATATTGACACCAGGCAAAGTTTTTAGAATATTCTCAACACCAGGCTGTGCGCCTTTTATGGTACGGAGTAGGGCTGGAGCAATGGTGATCACGCCATCTACCGATTGCCGTTGATTGGTATTGATAATTACAGTTGCTATTTGCTCAACGTTCAAATCCATAACAGGATTGAACTCTATAATCTGTCCGTTTTTGAGATTGAACTTGGCCACTACACGTTTGAAAGAAATATGTGTAAACTCTAGCGTGACATCAGTATGTATCGCAACTTTTAATTCGTAAAAGCCATTGTCATTGGAGGTGGTCCCAAAGTTTCCCGATTGAATGCTGACGTTTGAAATTGGCCTATTGGAACCGTCTAAAATAACACCTTTTATAGTGGCGTGTTGTGACCATCCCAAAAATGGCAACACCATAAAGCTAAAGCATAAAAAGTGAAAATAGAGTTTCAAACTGGTTGGTTTTATTTTCTAAAAAAGGTTGCCTCAAATGTAGAACTATTTCCAACATTATCAGTTACAACCAGCTTCAATTCGTTTTTGGTATCTTCAACCACATTATCATTAAAATCGAAGGTTAGCGTATTGGTTTTGTATTCATATTCCATCAAAATCCACTTGCCATTAATGGTGGCCCTATAATTACTGATTCCTGAAAGATCATCAGTGATTTTGAATTTAAGATAACGGAAATTGCTCAGCCATTTTCCATCCTGAAAATTGGTTGCCGATATTTTTGGACCTTGAGTATCCATAACCAAAGTATAAGTTCCCAAAGCATTTGATGTTGCCGATAATACGTTGTCATTGCGTTTGGTGCGTAAATAGCTAGGGTAGTTTCTTCGACCAATCAGTTCTGCAATATAGAGTTTGTCTTTTTCAGCATCTTTATATTTACTGACATCAAATTGAATGGATACATTTTTTTGAAGCGGAATAATGTCTTTATGTAAATAAAGTGTATCGTTACTGACTTTAAAATCGATAAAAGTGTCTTCGTAAAAACTGTTGGCCGGAAAATAAACCGTTACATTATTTTGATTCAGATTGGTTGGTTGTTCTGAAAAAATATAAGTTTTATTAATGGTATTTATCGCTTTAGGCTCTTTTGATATTTTTTTCCCATTAATAGGAATGGTCACCCACGATTCGTTGCCATGAAAATCTTTGATTTTGATTTTGTAAACCGATGCTGTACTATCTTCTATGGTTACATAACCGTCCATATCAACATTATCATATAAGCTTAGGACATTGCCTTCTTCAACAAACAATTTTTGTGAACGCTTGTTCTTGGTTTTAAAAAGTTCATAATCAATAAATCGATTGATATGTCTAGTTTCGCCAAATGAGAAACGGTTAAAGTTCATTTCAAATTTCTTACTCCCATTAAAAAAGGTTTCTAGCGTATTGATACCATTTTGATTAACGGCCAAATCCTGTTGATCATAACTTACCACGCTAAAACCAATAGCGCCGTAAGCGTTTATACTTTCTACATGGTAATCTTTGTTTTTATTTGGAATGAGGCGCAATTCCACTCGGCCATTTTCGCCATTTACAAAAGCTGTTTCATCTTTTGTATAAGCATAGATATTGGTCACAAACGGCGTTTTTTTATCCTGGATTTTAAACCCGAAAAGTAAAGGATTGATCACACGTTCTTGCTGATCCCTGATTTCAAAATGTAAATGCGGACCGCCAGAACTTCCCGTATTTCCTGAATATGCGATAATTTCATCAGGACTCACCTTTATTTCATTAGCGGCTGGAAGTATTTCCACTTCATACGATTCTTGTTCATATTGTTTTGCTTTCACTAGGGCTTCCAGTTTTGGTGCGTAACTCGATAAATGTCCGTAAACACTGGTATAACCGTTGGGATGTGTAATGTATATGACCTTACCATAGCCATAATGCGATACTTTTATGCGGCTGACGTAACCTTCGGCCACAGTGTAAACTTTGAGGCCTTCGCGTTGTTGTGTTTTGATATCCATGCCTGCATGAAAATGATTGGTTCGCAATTCGCCAAAAGTTCCCGAAGGGATTAATTCGATATCCAATGGACTTCTGAAATAGTCTTTAGGATATTCTACTTGAGAAAAAGCAATTGTGGTAAAAATGAGGGCGGAAAATAAAAATTTCATAGCTAAATTTGAATGGCTAAAAATATTAAAAAAAGTTAGGAGTGCCTAAAGTAATGGCTAGTTAAAGTTGATGGTAAATTATAATGGTACGTAAGTAGTTGATGTAATTTTAAATCTTAGGACCTGTTTAGATTTTAACGACATATTTATTATTGGAAGAAGTATTTATTCTTCTTAGTTGTCTTTTAGCATGTTTTGGCCTTTGATTGATTGATTTAGCCCGCTAAATCTGCATTATCAAAAACTAAAATCTATCAAAAACAACTATAATAATTCAAACTATTTTTTTTAAACATATACTTAATTGATTATAAAAAGTAGAAATTTAATTACTAGGTTTTAAGCAATATTCATACTTATGTGTCAGTATAAAATATTGATTTTTTTAGAATAAATTGAATTAAAGTCCGATCGGTTTGCACTATATGAGATGTGTTTTAAGTCAACAGTAAAATATGATTCAAATTTATTCTTCTTTGTTTTTTATTATGTAAAATATTGATATTTAAATATTTAAACATGTTTATCTCATTTAAAACTTATATTTTTAAAATTTATGATAAAACTATTGCGATTTCTATTTAGGTATGTTAACTTTGTTACATCAGTATTGAAATTTGTAAATGAGTAAAGTTGAAGACATTGTTGATTCTTTAGAGAATAAAATCAGTAAGGTTTTACACAAGCAAGAGGTTTTGAAACAAACTAATGCTAAACTTTCGGAAGAATTGGCCACAGCTCAATTAAAAATTATTCAGCAACAAGAGGCATTGAGCTCTTGGATTGAGCGGTATGATGCCCTTAAAATTGCAAATTCAATGTTGGGCAGTGATGAAAACAAACGAGAGACAAAGCTCAAAATAAATACATTAATAAAAGATATAGATCATTGTATAGCACAATTATCTCAATAATGTAAGCATAGTATTTAATGTCAGAACAGCTAAAAATTAAGCTATCCATTGCAAATAGGGTGTATCCTTTGACCATTGCACCCGATCAGGAGGAAGGATTGCGACGAGCCGCCAAGAAAATTGAAACTATGATCAATCAATTTGAGCAAAATTATTCCGTTAGGGACAAACAAGATGTTTTGGCGATGTGTGCCTTGCAATTTGCGTCTCAAGTGGAGCAAAAGATAATAGATAAAGATAATGTAAGTGAAGAGGTTAAAAATAAATTGACCGCTTTAGATGAACTTCTTCAATTGCATTTAAGCTCTTAGCGTTCTTTAAAATACAATAGGTTACTGCCTACATTAGTTAATTTTTTTGATGAACTCAACGTTAATTCTTTAAAAAGGGTGAGTTTTAGTTGTGAAATCGGGCTGCCTTCGAGCAGATTTTTGACCAGCTTGTTAACCCTAAACTTGTTTTTAAGGGGTTTATGCAAAATTCGAAACTGATGTAGGCTTTTTTTTTGGTTTTAGGACATGACTTTAAAATTATGTTGTAGAACCGTTCCCATCTGATGGGATATTGAATTATTTTATTTTTTAAACTAAACTAAACATGGATACGAATACAATTTTATTAATTGTTGGTGGTGCAGTATTAGGGATAATACTGGGCTATATTATAGCTAAGATATTGGAGAAGAACAACGCTTCAAAAATCATTAAGACTGCGCAAGATGAGGCAAGCTCTTTGATAAGGCAAGCTAATTCTGAAGGTGAAACAATTAAGAAGGACAAACTTTTGCAGGCCAAAGAAAAGTTTATTGAACTGAAAGCAGAACATGAGAAAATCATTCTTTCTCGTGATAAAAAAATGGCCGAAGCCGAGAAGAGAACACGGGATAAAGAATCGCAAGTATCAAACGAACTTTCCAAAAACAGAAAACTGACGGAAGAAATAGAAGAGAAAATCAAAGATTATGATTTTAAACTGGAGTTTTTGGAGAAAAAGAAAGAGGAAGTTGATAAAGCCCATAAGAGCAAGGTCAAGCAACTTGAAGTCATTTCAGGTTTATCGGCTGAAGAGGCAAAATCACAGCTTGTAGAGTCACTTAAAAATGAAGCCAAAGCTGATGCTATGGCGTATATTCAAGATACCCTTGAAGAAGCCAAACTTACCGCACAACAAGAAGCAAAGAAAATTATTATTAATACCATTCAACGTATAGGTACAGAAGAAGCTATCGATAACTGTGTTTCTGTATTTAATATTGAATCTGATGACGTTAAAGGACGTATTATCGGTCGTGAAGGTCGAAATATCCGTGCCATTGAAGCCGCAACAGGTGTTGAAATCATTGTTGATGATACACCAGAAGCAATTATTTTATCTTGTTTTGATTCTGTTAGGAGAGAGGTAGCGCGTTTATCACTTCATAAATTAGTTACCGATGGTAGGATACATCCTGCTAAAATTGAAGAAGTGGTCCAAAAAACACAAAAGCAAATTGAGCAGGAGATCATTGAGGTTGGTAAACGTACTGTTATCGATCTGGGAATCCATGGTTTGCATCCAGAGCTGATTAAACTGGTTGGACGAATGAAATACCGTTCTTCTTATGGTCAAAACTTGTTACAACACTCACGTGAAGTTGCAAAACTTTGTGGTGTAATGGCTGCCGAATTAGGTTTGAATCCTAAAATAGCCAAACGTGCCGGTTTACTTCATGATATAGGTAAAGTTCCAGATTCGGAAGTTGATATGGAAACGCCACACGCCATTTTAGGAATGCAATGGGCTGAAAAGTATGGTGAAAAACCAGAGGTTTGTAACGCTATTGGCGCGCATCACGACGAAATTGAAATGACTACCTTATTGGCGCCAATCGTTCAGGTATGTGATGCTATTTCTGGAGCACGACCTGGAGCACGACGTCAAGTTTTAGATTCGTATATCCAACGATTGAAAGATTTGGAAGATGTAGCTTTTGGATTTAGCGGGGTTAATAAAGCTTATGCCATCCAAGCAGGACGTGAGCTACGAGTACTGGTAGAAAGCGATCGTGTTTCTGATGAGCAAGCTGCTAATTTGTCGTTTGAGATTTCTCAAAAAATCCAAACGGATATGACATATCCAGGACAAGTTAAAGTTACCGTTATACGTGAAACGAGAGCTGTTAATATTGCTAAGTAGAAGTTGATGCAATTATAGCTTGAATATATTTTCAATCGGATCTACCTTAAACAATTGGTTGACGGGCCAATAATTTATTTTTTTAAGTTACTTTTATATTACAAGGTTTTTTTGTAAAGGGGATATTTTATTTGTTAATGAACTATTTAAAATTCCTAAAAGTCAATAATGTTTAGGTCTAACTGATTTGATATACTTCACTTTCAATTTTATTTTGTGTCTTCAAAATGAAAGCTATATCTTTGCATATTAAATGAAAATACTAAACAACATATTACGTCTTCCTTTTTTTAGCACTTATTATTTTGAGATAATATTTGCTCGGAGCGGTTGTGTCTATTTTCAAAACTAATAATTAAACAATTTTATAACATAATCTTTAAGCCCGAGTTTACGCTCGGGCTTTTTTATTTTCAAAAAACATGGAAACAGTTCAAAAACTAAAAGAAAACGTCGAAATAATCCTTCCAGATAACGGATTGGAAGAAAAGTTAGATCAGGTAAAAAGAGAAAACCG
>NZ_DATJCY010000059.1:0-3020 GCF_035577925.1 Gelidibacter sp.
TGCTTCTTTGTCTCGGATTTCCTTTGGTATCAGTATACCTTTACAAAGCGAGGAGAAATTGCTCTGCATGCGCATCCGATTCTTGGTGGTCTTGGTCAAGAACAAATAGCAATAATGGTTCAAAAAAGGGCGTTCGTTAAAATGTTGTTGGTAGGATTTGCCTAAAAAGCTTAATCCACCACTTGCAATATCCGGAGCATAATTTTCCGTTATGTACCAATCCTGTTTGTGGATGACCGTATAATCGGGCAACGTTTTGATGGCTTTGTGCCAAGCGGAATGAATCGCTTCATATTCCGCAGAGGCAACCGTGAACAGTTCTGGTAAACGCACCTCAAAACAGGCGGTAATGTCTGCATCTTTGGATAGGATGCAGTTGTTCTCTACTGCCAGTAATGGGAACTTGTTTTCCAACGTTGTTGTTTTCGCTACATTTCTCATATGGCAGTTGATTTAGATGTACACTTTAAATAGCGGTGTACAGGCTTGCGACAGATGATGTAACGGGGATGTCTTTTTATAGCACCGATTTTCATCAATCCGTGTTCCCCGAACTTTTGGTTAAGTGAAAAGGTTTGCCATACAATCAGCGAAGCACCACCAGTTCCCAAAAACAGACAGATGTAAGAATTAACCCCGACCATGTAAAGTATCATGACCAGGATCAATGTTCCAAGTAATCCGCCAGCGAAGATGAACAGGTATTGTGCTTTCAGCCCTTTAAATTCCACTGTCCTGCCAATGCCTTTGTTGATGTTATAATTACTCATAAGGCAAGGAATTAAAGGAAGAATGAACGTAATATGGTAGCTGCAACGATCAGGAAGATGCAGGCCCCGAACCACGATGCAGCGGTTTTACTGGTATCGGGATCTCCGCTGCTAAATTTGTTGTACACTTTAACACCTCCGATGAGTCCGACTACGGCTCCAATGGCATAAATAAGCTGGGTGGCCGGATCGAAATAAGAGGTTACCATTTGGGTAGCTTCTGTAATACCAGCCGAGCCATTTCCTTGTGCGAATGCACCAATTCCTGACAGCATAGCTACAGCTGCCAGCAAAACTTTTTTCTTTTGTTTTTCCATGATTAAAACACATTAATTTGTTGCGATTAACCCACACTCTGTGGGCGTTCGGAACAAAGGTGTTGTGAAAATGGAAGCGTTATAACAAAGTGGTATTGAGAGGAATTACTTGGCAGTGAATGGCATATTCGTAAGAAAATGAGTAATATGTGTTGAGACACACTCCAGTAATTAAATTAGTATATTAGCCATTGATTACTAATTACAACCAAATTAAACTATGTGGGCAGATAACGAAACTTCAGAGGATCTTTTAGGATTTAAAGTACATGCCGATTTACTTCTTGATATTATTAAAGATGAATCTATTTTGCCTATTACTGTAGGGGTTTTTGGAGATTGGGGAAGTGGGAAATCAAGCATTTTACAAATAGTAAAAGAAGAATTTGATAAAGAGGATGATAAAGATTCACTTTGTATTTACTTTAATGGATGGGCATTTGAAGGGTATGATGATGCTAAAGCTGCATTACTCAATTCTATAATTAAAGAATTGGAAAACAACAAAAAAATATCCAAAGAAATAAAAGATACAATAAAAGAAAAAGCAAAAAAGCTTTGGAAATCGGTTGATTGGATACGTGGAGCAGGTATGGTTATGAAAAATGTTGCCCTACCTGCGGTTTCTGCGTATTTTACTGGAGGACTCGGTTTAGCCCCTTTTGCGATTCAGAAATTAGCAGAATGGGGAGATGATCCAGAAAAAATAATTGAAAGACTCCAATCGGAAGAAGGTAAGGAAATATATAAGGCATTTGTAAAGCAAGGAAAAGAAGACGATAAAAATGCTGCAAATGCAGTTGCTGATTTTAGAAAAGATTTTTCAGAGCTTTTAGAAGCTACAAATTTTAAAAGATTAATTGTAATTATTGATGATTTAGACAGATGCAGCCCAGACAGAATTATTGAAAATCTTGAAGCAATTAAACTTTTTCTAAATGTACCCAAAACCGCATTTTTAATTGGGGCTGACCCTCGAATAGTGAGATACGCTATTGAACATAAATACCAAAGCAGTAAAGAAATAGAAAAAGACAATAATAGAATTGTTATTGATTACCTAGAAAAAATAATCCAACTTCCTTATTCTTTGCCTAGGCTTTCTGAATCTGAAGTTGAAACTTATATATCAATGCTTATTTGCAAAAAAGAAATTGATGAAGATAAGTTTCAAAAAGTACTCAGTGAATTTCAAAACTATAGAATAAAGAATAGGTACTCCGCTTTTGGATTATCAAATTTTGAGCAGATTTTAGAAGCTGAAGATTACAGCAAAGTTAAGAACAATGTAGTCTCAATTCCCTCATTAGTACCTTTAATTACGAATAGTCTATATGGAAATCCTCGACAAATAAAGCGATTTCTAAACACCTACACTATTCGGAAAAGACTTGCAGAAGTTGCGTTGTTACAAAGCTTTAATGATGCTGTCCTCGCAAAAATGATGATACTTGAATATTCTGAACCGAAATTATTTAAAAAGTTATTTGAATGGCAAATAATTCAAGATGGGATACCAAAAGAAATAACCGAAATAGAAGTTTTATGTAAAGACAAAGGAATTGATGATATTGTTTCAGAAATTAAAGACTTAGATTTTAAAGAATGGGGTAAACCCAAAATAATAAAATGGTTTCAAATAGAACCTTTTTTATCAGGAGTTGATTTGAGGGACTATTATTGGATCGCTCGAGATAAGTTAGAAAATTCTATCTCAGCAACGAGTATGATTCCACCGGCAGTAAGGGCATTGTTTAATGAATTATTACCCGATAATATGACGGCAGCAGTTACAAAATCGCTACTATCTATAAAATTTCAACCTTTTAGTGATATTGAAAAAGATGCGTTTTTCAATCTTCTGTCTTCAACCTTGAAAAGGAATCCTCAGCAAAAGCGATTGTATGACATTTTTAATTTAATGACAGAAGAT
>NZ_DATJCY010000060.1:0-1681 GCF_035577925.1 Gelidibacter sp.
TCTTAAGGATAGCAAGTTGCTATTGGCTGTTTCTGGTGGTTTGGACAGTGTGGTTTTAGCGCATTTATGCCATAAATTAAAGTTGAATATGTCGTTGGCGCATTGTAATTTTAATTTAAGAGGCGATGAAAGTGATGCCGATGAAGACTTTGTTTTGGATTTGGCAGAAGATTTGGAATTGGAAGTTTTTATAGAAAGTTTTGATACAGAAGCTTACGCCAAGGAACATGAAGGACTTTCTATTCAGATGGCGGCGCGCGAACTACGCTACCATTGGTTTTTTGAATTGGCAGAGCAGCTCCATTTTGATTATATCTTAACGGCGCATCATGCTGATGATAATCTCGAAACGTTTTTGATTAATTTAACACGTGGCACCGGATTGGACGGTTTAACAGGAATTCCTGAAGTAGCTGGAAAGCTGGTTCGGCCATTGTTGCCATTTTCGAGAGAAACTATTGAAGCTTTTGCTTTTGAAAATCAATTAAAATGGCGGGAAGATAGCAGTAATGCGTCCACAAAATATTTACGAAATAAATTGCGTCATGACGTTATTCCTATTTTAAAACAGATAAATCCGCAGGTGTTGCACAATTTTCAAACTACTATTTCTAATTTACAAGACAGTCAGGATATTATTGATGATGCCGTTATCAATGTTCAGAAAAAAATTGTGGAAGTAGAGGAGGATCAGATAAAATTGAATGTTGGCAAATTAAAAAAGCTATCTAATCCTAAAGCGTATCTCTACGAATTATTGAGCGATTTTAATTTTACAGCGTGGCATGACGTATTGCATTTGCTGAATGCGCAATCAGGAAAACAAGTGTTTTCATCTACCCATCGATTGTTAAAGGATCGTGATTTTTTATTACTGACCGAAATTGATTTTGAGTCTCAAGAAATTCCGATTTTAATAGAAAAAGAAGTTCAAGAAGTCATGACAGCAATTGGCACATTGATTTTTGAGAAGTTGGATGGGATTTCTGAAACCTCAAAGCATATAATTTATGTTGATGCAGATCGATTAAAATTTCCTTTAAGCATCAGAAAATGGCAAGAAGGCGATTGGTTCTATCCTTTGGGAATGACAGGTAAAAAGAAGTTGAGCAAATATTTTAAGGACGAAAAAATGTCATTGATTGATAAGGAAAAAACTTTGATTTTGAGTTCTGCCGATGGCATCGTTTGGATTATGGGAAAACGTGCGGACGATCGATTTAAAATCACTGAAAACACTACAAATATTTTAAAAATAGAACTCCAATAGATGAAATTGCAAGGTCAAATTGTTGATATTAAAAACGAACGAATTTTTAAAGGCGAAATTACGATCATAAATGGTAAAATAGAACGTATTGAAGCTGTAGATCACCAAGTTGAGCATTATATTCTTCCTGGATTTATAGATGCTCATATCCACATAGAAAGTTCGATGTTGGTGCCGAGTGAATTTGCTCGTTTGGCCGTAAAGCATGGAACGGTTGCAACAGTTTCCGATCCGCATGAAATTGCCAATGTTCTTGGTGTTGAAGGCGTCGAATTTATGATTGAAAACGGCAAAAAAGTACCATTCAAATTTAATTTTGGAGCACCATCCTGTGTGCCGGCTACTACTTTTGAATCGGCCGGGGCGGTTATTGATTCTGATGGTGTTAAGAAATTATTGGAACATCCGGAA
>NZ_DATJCY010000061.1:0-1752 GCF_035577925.1 Gelidibacter sp.
ATATAATTTAAGACTGTTGTTAAACATAAGATAATTTAAAAGCTATGTTTTTTGGATCCCAAAAACATAGCTTTTTTTATTTTTCACTCTAAAAAGCAGCTTTTATATACCTGTTTCACCTGTATTCTGATAGGAACGAGGTACAATCCATAATGTAAGATTGCTAAACATTCAGGGCAAACCAGAGTTTCTGAGGTATTATTAGAAACAGCTTCTTAATCGAATGAAGAAAACAAGTAAAGGAAAGAGTCTATAAGGTTCTTTTATTAACAAAAAAAGACATCTGTTCCTATAAATATTACTTTGATTGATGTTACAGATGAGTTACATTTGGCAAATAACTCAGGAATATATCGCAATGAATTTATCAAAAGAAAACCTTGGGATTATCATAAAAGAAATTCGAGAGAAAAAGCATTTAACGCAAGAGCAGCTTGCCTTAAAGGTTGGTAAAAAGAGAAGCTACATCTCTAGGATTGAAAGCAAACAAGGAAGTAATATTAAAATCCAAACCTTTATAGAGATAGTAGAAAAAGGGTTTGGTGGAAACATTAGAATTGACTTATAAAAATGGCAATAAAAAAATCGGAACTGTACAGTTCCCTGTGGAAAAGCTGTGATGAATTACGAGGCGGAATGGATGCCTCACAATATAAAGATTATGTACTCACACTTTTGTTTGTAAAATACATATCTGATAAATATAAGGGTAAAAAGTTTTCAGCAATAAACGTTCCTGAAGGCGCATCATTTGACGATATGGTGGCTTTAGTCGGAACGTCGAATATTGGGGATGACATCAATAAAAAAATCCTGAATCCGATTAAAGAAGCGAATAGACTGAATGATTTTCCTGATTTTAACGACGAAGGAAAATTAGGTAAGGGAAAAGATTTGATTGATACCGTCAGCAACCTTATCCTTATCTTTAATTCGCCTGATTTGGATTTTTCGGGTAATAACGCGAATGACGATGATCTTTTGGGCGATGCGTATGAGTATTTAATGCGCCACTTCGCTACTGAATCGGGGAAATCGAAAGGACAGTTTTATACACCTGCTGAAGTAAGTCGTGTTTTAGCAAAGGTAATAGGCATCAATAGCAGTAACTCAACAGCACAAACCACAGCGTATGATCCAACGTGTGGGTCGGGTTCGCTGTTATTAAAAGTAGCAGAGGAAGCAGAGAAAAACATTACACTTTACGGACAGGAAAAAGAGATAGCAACTGCCAACCTTGCCAAAATGAATATGATTCTGCACGGAAATCCATCCGCAGAAATAATAGCAGACAATACGCTTTCCCGGCCTTATTGGAAAAATGACAACGATGAATCAGGGCTTAAAACTTTCGATTATATTGTGGCAAACCCGCCGTTTTCGTTGAAAAGTTGGAGTAATGGCGTACATATTAATAATGATGAATACGGTCGTTTTGATTTGGGAACACCTCCTGATAAAAATGGCGATTATGCGTTCTTATTGCATATCCTCAAATCATTGCGATCAAAAGGAAAAGGTGCAGTCGTATTGCCTCATGGTGTATTGTTCAGAGGAAATGCGGAAGGTGCCATCCGAAAAAACATTATCAAAAAAGGCTATATCAAAGGCATTATTGGTTTGCCTGCCAACTTGTTTTACGGAACAGGAATTCCAGCCTGTATTATTGTTTTAGACAAAGAAGATGCCGACCAGCGCAAAGGCATTTTTATGATAGATGCCAGTAAAGGTTTTGTGAAAGATGGCAATAAA
>NZ_DATJCY010000062.1:0-4109 GCF_035577925.1 Gelidibacter sp.
GGCAAGTGGTAGTGAACATGCCGATAATTTGGCACCTGGTATTTTTGGCGGATTTACTTTGGTAAAAAGCACGCATCCATTAGAAATTTTGCAATTACCAACACCAAAAGATATTTACGCAACCATTATTCATCCATTAATAGAAATAAAAACTTCGGATGCCCGCGCCATTCTTCCTAAAACATTTCCTTTAAAAGATGTCATCACACAATGGGCAAATTTAGGAAGTTTAGTGCATGCCCTACATACCAGTGATTATGAGTTATTAAAAAGAAGCTTACACGATGTGATAGTCGAACCGCACCGAAGCCAATTGATTCCGCACTTTGAAGAAGTGAAATCAGGAGCTTTAAAACATGGTGCTTTAGGCACGAGCATTGCGGGGGCTGGGCCTTCTATTTTTGCACTTTCAAAAGGAATTGAGAATGCCAAAAATGTAGAAAAAGCGATGCGAAATATCTATTCGGAAACAGGAATTAAATTTGAAACCCATGTGTCAGAAATTAATACGCAAGGGATTCGAGAAATTTTATAAAAGATGCGTGATGACGGAAGACGGATGACCGATGAACCAATGAATTTGAATAAAACTTTACAAAAACTGATAGAAGATGAATAAATTTAAATTTGAAAAGCTTATTATCTGGCAAAAATCTATGAATTTAGGCGAAGAAATTGATTCCTTGGCGGAATCTTTTCCTGATAAAGAAAAGTTTAATTTATCTTCTCAAATAAGACGTGCCGCTGATTCAATAGCATTAAATATTTCAGAAGGTTCAATTGGACAAAGTAATCCTGAACAAAAGAAATTTATGGGTTATGCCATTCGCTCTTTAGCTGAAGTCGTAACCTGTCTTCATAAAGCAAAAAGAAGAAACTATTTAAACTTAATTCATTTCGAAAATTTATATGGGAAATCGTATGAATTAATGAACATGATGATCGCATTTAAAAACAAAATAAATTAACTAATTATAACTTATCAACATTGACTCCTGTCATCGGTCATCGGTCACCAGTCAATCTATCCATTCACCAACTATTATGAAATATTATTCACTAAACAAAAAAGCACCAAACGCGACTTTTAAAGACGCCGTCATTAAAGGCATTGCACCCGATAAAGGTTTGTATTTCCCAGAAAACATCACACCTCTCCCCGATTCTTTTTTTGAAAACATAGATACTTTATCCTATGAAACAATTGCTTTTGAAGCCATAAAACAATTTGTAACACCAGATATTCCTGAAGATGTTTTAAAGACCATCATTGCCGAAACCTTAGCATTCGACTTCCCTGTGGTTGAAATCAATAAAGAAATATCCACATTAGAGTTATTTCATGGACCAACCATGGCCTTCAAAGATGTGGGTGCCCGATTTATGGCTCGCTGTTTAGGCTATTTTAATCAAAACAACACCAAAAATGTTACAGTTTTAGTAGCCACTTCTGGCGATACCGGAGGTGCTGTCGCCCACGGTTTTTTGGGAGTGAAAGGCGTGAACGTTGTGATTTTATATCCAAGTGGAAAAGTAAGCTATATTCAAGAAAAGCAACTGACCACGCTCAAAAAAAACATTACCGCTCTAGAAGTTGATGGTGTTTTTGACGATTGCCAAGATATGGTAAAACGTGCTTTTTTAGATGAAGAGTTGACCAATAAAATGCAGCTAACGTCAGCAAACTCCATTAACGTGGCGCGCTGGCTCCCACAAATGTTTTATTTCTTTTTTGCTTATAAACAATTGCACAAAACCCATAAAAACATTGTGTTTTCTGTACCAAGTGGCAATTTTGGAAATATTTGTGCCGGAATGATGGCCAAGCAATTAGGATTGCCCATCCATCATTTTATCGCTTCCAATAATGAAAACAATGTGGTTACAGAATATCTGAAGACTCAATTATACCAACCAAAACCATCCATTCAAACTATTAGCAATGCTATGGATGTTGGAAATCCAAGTAATTTTATAAGAATTCAGGAAATTTATAAAAACAATTTCGAAAATCTAAAATCTGATTTGTCATCTTATAGTTTTTCTGATGATGAAACCAGAAACGGTCTAATTGAACTATATGAAGACCACAATTATATTGCCGATCCACACGGTGCCGTTGGATTTTTGGGCTGTAAAGCCTATTTAGAAAACGATAAAAATGCACATTGTGTCTTTTTGGAAACTGCTCATCCCACTAAATTTCTGGATATTGTTACTGACATTATCAAAGAAAACATGGCACTACCACCACAAATTGAAGCCGTTATTGATAAAAAGAAAAAAGCAATCCCCATATCAAATTATGAGGACCTGAAAAACGAACTTATAAAAACAATAGCACAATAATCAAACCAAATGGAAACCTATTTTTAATTGGAACCTTGGTTTTTAAAATAGATAATTTTCGATACTTTTGCGATGAATTATGCTAGATATAATAAGGATTATCCAGTTTTTACACCATAATTTTAAAAATTATCTTTTCAAATATGGGCTTTCTATAGAGAAATTTGTGGATTATTAATATTGTTTATCGTTATTGTCCTAGTTTAGTTTTTAACCAAACAATTCTAAATAAAATTTTCGCTTCTGCGGATATAAAAAATAATTTATGAAAGATATTACCTTAAAATCAACGCACGAAGCTCTTGGTGCTAAAATGGTTCCTTATGCCGGATTTAATATGCCCGTACAGTATGAAGGGGTTAGCATAGAGCACGAAACTGTTAGAAACGGAATTGGTGTTTTTGATGTTTCGCACATGGGCGAATTTTTAATTGAAGGCCCTCATGCTTTGGAGTTAATCCAAAAAACCTGTAGTAATGATGCTTCCAAATTAACCATAGGAAAAGCACAATACAGCTATTTACCAAATGAAACTGGCGGAATTATCGATGATTTGATCATCTATAAAATGAAAGAAGAAAGCTACTTATTGGTCGTTAATGCCAGTAATATCGAAAAAGATTGGAATTGGATAAATTCCAAAAATGACGTTGGTGCTGTTGTAAGAGATCTTTCACCAGAATATTCTTTATTGGCCATTCAAGGTCCAAAAGCGGTTGAGGCCATGCAAAGCTTAACGAGCCATAATCTTACCGACCTTAAATTTTACAACTTTGTAGTAGGTGATTTTGCTGGTATCGACAATGTTATTATATCTGCAACGGGTTATACCGGTAGTGGCGGATTTGAAATTTATTGTAAGAATTCTGAAGTCAAACAAATTTGGGATAAAGTTTTTGAAGCGGGTGCAGATTATGGTATTAAACCTATCGGATTAGCTGCTCGTGATACGTTGCGCTTAGAAATGGGCTATTGTTTATACGGGAATGATATTGACGAAACCACCTCTCCTATTGCCGCTGGATTAGGTTGGGTAACAAAATTCACTAAAGATTTCACCAATAGTGAAGCCCTAAAAGCTGAAAAAGAAAACGGACCGAAATCTAAATTAATAGGTTTTGAATTAGACGAAAAAGGGATTCCGCGTCAAGGTTATGATATTGTTGATGAAGATGGAAATGTTATTGGCATCGTAACATCCGGAACTATGTCGCCATCATTGCACAAAGGTATCGGTCTTGGTTATGTACCACCAGTTTTATCAGAAGCAGGCAGTAAAATCTTTATTCAGATTAGAAAAAATAAAGTTCCGGCAACGGTTGTAAAAACACCTTTTTATAAAGCATAATACTTATTTTTTAAAATAATTTATCGGCAAAAGTGCAGACCTTAATTACCGCGTCTCACTTTTGCCTATTTTTTTATAATCTTTTCACTATTTTATGGAATGGATTATTTCACAATATCGTCCGTTTTTAAAATTTGACTGAATTTATGTTGACACCAAACAACAAACACCGCATTCTTATTCTTGGAGCCAGTGGCTTTTTAGGAAATGCTTTGTATAAGGAATTGTGTCCATATTTTAAAACCTTTGGTACGTATCATACATCAACCAAACCGTACGAAAATAATAAACACTTTTTCCATTTCAATATTGAAGAAGATGACATTTTTGAGATTTTAGAAGTGCTTCAACCTTCGATTATCATATCGTGTTTACGTGGCAATTTTCATGCACAGGTCATTACCCATGAGCA
>NZ_DATJCY010000063.1:0-8974 GCF_035577925.1 Gelidibacter sp.
CAAGTCTTTTTAAGTTGGTAAAATTATTTTTTAGTTCGGTTTTTCAGCGCAAAAATGCATCCAAATTTATTTTTTTGCCATAGTGGCATGATTTTTTTCATTTTTATAATTGACAGCAGCTTTAACGAAAGCCACAAACAACGGATGTGGATTGGTAACGGTACTTTTATATTCGGGATGGTATTGTACGCCAACAAACCAGTTATGCGCAGGAACTTCGACAATCTCTACTAAGCCCGTTTCAGGATTTGATCCTGTGGCAATCATTCCTGCATTTTGAAATTGGGTTTTATAATCATTATTAAATTCATATCGATGGCGGTGGCGCTCTAAAATCTCGGTGGTTTTATAGACATCCATGGCAATACTCCCTTCTTCCAGTTGACATGCCCAGGCTCCAAGGCGCATGGTACCACCTTTATCGGTAATATCTTTTTGAGAGTTCATCAAGTCAATTACAGGGTCGGTTGTATGCGGGTTCATCTCAGTAGAATTAGCATTCTTTAAACCCAAAACATTCCTTGCATATTCAATAACTGCCATTTGCATTCCTAGACAAATTCCTAAAAATGGAATATTGTTTTCCCTCACATATCTTACGGCTTCAATTTTGCCATCTACACCACGTTCGCCAAAACCAGGGGCAACCAACACAGCATCTAAATGTGCTAACTTTTCAGAAGCATTTTCGACGGTTAAAAATTCAGAATGTATGGATTCGACATTCACTTTAACTTCATTTTCTGCTCCGGCATGAATAAAGGATTCCAAAATGGACTTATAAGAATCTTGTAATTCTACATATTTTCCAATCAATCCAATAGTCACTTCACTCTTTGGATTTTTAAGTCGTTTTAAAAACTGATTCCATTGGGTCAAATCTGGCGCATCACTTTGAAGCCCTAATTTTTTAAGAACCACTTTATCCAAACCTTGCTCCAACATCAAATTAGGAACATCATAAATTGTAGAGGCATCAATAGATTGAATAACGGCTTCTTCACGAACATTGCAGAACAAGGCTAATTTTCGACGTAAATCCAAAGGCAATTCATGTTCTGATCGGCACACTAAAATATCGGCCATCACACCACTTTCCATCAATGTTTTGATGCTGTGCTGTGTAGGCTTTGTTTTCAATTCGCCAGCTGCCGACAAATAGGGCACTAAGGTTAAATGGATTACGATGGCATTTTGCTCACCCAAATCCCATTTTAATTGTCGTACCGCTTCTATATAAGGTAAGGATTCTATATCGCCAACGGTGCCACCAATTTCGGTAATGACAATATCATAGTCACCAGATTTTCCTAGAAGTTGGACCCTATTTTTAATCTCATCGGTAATGTGTGGAATCACCTGAACGGTTTTTCCCAAAAACTCACCGCGACGTTCTTTTTCAATAACACTTTGATAAATACGACCTGTGGTCACATTATTTGACTGACTTGTGGGTACATTCAAAAAACGCTCATAATGACCTAGATCCAAATCAGTTTCTGCACCATCATCGGTCACATAGCATTCGCCATGCTCATAAGGGTTCATAGTACCTGGATCGACATTTATATAAGGATCCAATTTTTGGATGGTGGTTCTATAACCTTGCGCTTGCAGTAACTTTGCCAAAGAAGCGGCAATAATCCCTTTGCCCAAGGAAGACGTTACTCCGCCCGTTACGAATATGTATTTTGTAGTAGATGCCATGATGCGTTATTAAACGCAGGCAAATTTACAAAATTAAAATAGTTATTGGAGCATCAAATTTTAGTTATTTCAAGTATCTATCCGCACCTATTATTATAAATCAAACAACTGAATTACAATTTATTACCCTAATAAATATTCTTTCGATAACTTAATAAAATGAAATTATCAATAATAAAAAACAGAATCGAACAATCATTTCCTATAAATTTAGATGCCAACTATTGAACAGAATTCCGTAGGTTTTATTTTCAGATTTACACTAATTTTAAAAACAATTTTGTGCTTCGAAATCAAAATCATGAGATATTATCCTTATTTTTAAATTCACACTTAAAACATCAAAATGACTTATACACAAAAAATGCTCAGAGATGATGCCCTCAAAGGAAAAACCATTGTAGTAACAGGCGGCGGCAGCGGATTAGGTAAAGCCATGTCCAAATATTTCATGGAATTGGGTGCCAATGTTGCCATCACTTCTCGCAATCTCGAAAAGCTGAAAACGACGGCCACAGAACTGGAAAACGAAACCAACGGCACTTGCCTCGCCCTGCAGTGTGATGTGCGTCACTTTAACGAAGTCGAAACCATGTTACAAAATGTACTTGACAAATTCGGCAGTGTTGATGTGCTGCTCAACAATGCTGCGGGAAACTTTATTTCACCAACAGAACGCTTGTCTCCCAATGCGTTTGATACCATTATTGACATTGTTTTAAAAGGCAGTAAAAATTGCACATTGGCTTTTGGAAAACATTGGATCGATTCTAAACAAACTAACAAAACCGTACTTAACATTGTAACAACTTATGCTTGGACGGGCTCCGCCTACGTCGTACCAAGTGCTACCGCAAAAGCCGGCGTATTGGCCATGACGCGAAGTCTTGCTGTGGAATGGGCAAAATATGGCATCCGTTTCAATGCTATTGCTCCTGGACCATTTCCTACAAAAGGTGCTTGGGACAGACTCCTTCCTGGCGACTTAAAAGATAAATTTGATATGGCTAAAAAAGTACCGCTAAACCGTGTGGGCGATCATCAAGAATTAGCTAATCTAGCGGCATATCTCGTTTCTGATTTTTCGGCATACGTTAACGGTGAAGTCATTACCATTGATGGCGGCGAATGGCTTAAAGGGGCAGGACAATTCAATATACTGGAACAAATTCCCAAAGAAATGTGGGATCAATTAGAAGCCATGATACGCGCCAAAAAAGGTTAAAATCTAAAGTAATTTTAATTAAGATGTATTCACTTCAAAATACTTAAATCAAAGTGAGAAGGCAAAACAAATAAGGCTAGGCACAAAACAACACCAAATTAAACCACTAAAGACAAAACCTTAGTGGTTTCACATTTTTAAAGACCTTCTCTTTTTAAATCAGGATCGGTTTGTTAACAAGTAACATTTTTTAAACTCGCAAATAATTGTATTTTTACGGCTACTAAAACCAGATTATTTAATGGGCAAAATTATTGCAATAGCCAATCAAAAAGGAGGCGTTGGAAAAACCACGACTTCAGTAAACTTAGCCGCTTCCTTAGGTGCATTAGAGAAAAAAGTACTTATTATAGATGCCGATCCACAAGCGAACGCTTCATCTGGCCTTGGCGTAGATGTTGACAGTGTTGAAGTAGGATCGTACCAATTAATTGAGCATTCTGTAAAAGCAGAAGACTGTATCATTCCTACAAACGCACCAAATGTAGATATTATTCCAGCACATATAGATCTCGTAGCTATTGAAATTGAACTTGTTGACAAGGATGAACGTGAATATATGCTCAAAAAAGCGATCAGTCATTTAAAGGAAACTTATGATTATATTTTAATTGATTGTGCACCATCTTTAGGCCTTTTGACCCTTAATGCATTGACGTCTGCCGACTCGGTTATCATTCCAATTCAGTGTGAATATTTTGCATTGGAAGGTCTGGGCAAACTTTTGAATACCATCAAAAGCGTACAACGCGTGCACAATCAGGATTTGGACATTGAAGGCATGTTATTGACCATGTACGATGCACGTTTACGTTTATCAAACCAAGTGGTTGAAGAAGTTCAAAAGCACTTTAGCGATATGGTTTTTGAAACCATCATCCAGCGTAATGTGCGTTTGGGAGAAGCACCAAGTTTTGGCGAAAGCATCATTAATTATGATGTGAGCAGCAAGGGCGCTACCAATTATTTAGATTTAGCAAAAGAAGTTATTAAAAAGAACGGTTAATGGCGAAGGCAACACAAAAACAGGCATTAGGAAGAGGATTATCAGCACTTTTAAAAGATCCGGCAAACGATATCAAATCGGTACAGGATAAAAATGCCGATAAAGTCATTGGGAATATTGTAGAATTAGAATTGGAAGCCATTGAAATCAATCCTTTTCAACCACGTACCAATTTTAATGAAGAAACGCTTAAAGAACTTGCGTCATCCATTAGAGAACTAGGTGTAATACAACCCATTACCGTTAGAAAACTTGATTTCAACAAGTACCAATTAGTTTCTGGGGAACGTCGTTTTAGAGCTTCAAAACTTATTGGTCTGTCGACTATTCCGGCATATATCAGAATTGCAAACGACCAGGAATCTTTGGAAATGGCTTTGGTCGAAAACATCCAACGTCAAGATTTAGATCCAATAGAAATTGCGTTATCGTACCAACGTTTGATTGACGAAATTCAGTTGACACAAGAACAAATGAGTGAACGTGTGGGTAAAAAACGCTCTACGATTGCCAATTACCTTCGTCTTTTAAAACTCGATCCCATCATCCAAACCGGTATGCGCGATGGTTTTATATCTATGGGCCATGGTCGGGCCATCATCAATATCGAAGATCAATCTGACCAATTGGATATCTACGAAAAAATCCTGACCGATAAACTATCTGTTAGAGATACAGAGTCATTGGTTAAAAACTATCATCATAAAAACGAAAACGAAACTGCCACCACCGAAAAAACTGAATTACCGAGTTTTGTTCAAAATGGCATCAAAGAGTTTTCAGAATACTTTGGACAAAAAATTAACGTTAAAGTAAACAAGAAAGGAAAAGGGACCATTAGCATTCCTTTTCATTCAGAAGAAGATTTTAACCGGATTAAAAAACTCGTTCAAAGTGTCAAATAAGCGTATAAATACACCACTTTATATTTTATTCTTTTTCTGTTTCTATGGTTTCGCTCAAACCGAAACCGATACTATTCCTGCCAATATTGACAAAAATGTGGTAATAGACAGCACCATTATTGTTCGAGAACCCATGAATATTTTGGCACCTTCCAGAGCCGCTTTTTATTCGGCAGTTTTACCCGGTTTGGGACAAGTTTATAATAAAAAATATTGGAAAGTCCCAATTGTTTATGCCGCTTTGGGTACAGGCGTTTATTTTTATTTGGATAATGACAAAGTGTATAAGCGCTATCGGAATGCCTATAAAAGCAGATTGGCCGGCCATACTAATGACGAGTTTTATGGTGATGGCCCAGCGCCAAAAGTTTCGAATGATGGGCTAATTAGGGCACAAAACACCTTACGCCGTAATAAGGAATTATCCTTGCTGATCACCTTTGGAATTTATGCGCTTAATATCATCGACGCCAATGTGGACGCACATTTACTGCAATATAATTTAGATGAAAATTTGGCTTTAAAGCCTCATTTTGAATATAACGAACAAGAAAACTCTACCAATTTGGGAGTTACTTTGAATTTTAAATTTTAACCATGAAATGAGCATTATCAAAATTCGACCAAAAACACGAATCAAGACTTGCGAATTACAAAAGACCATTAAAAAACAATAAATATCCACTTATGAAAATCGCACTTTTAGGATACGGCAAAATGGGAAAAGCCATTGAGCAAATTGCACTTAAACGAGGTCATGACATTATTTTAAAAGTTGATCGGGATAATAGCGACTATAATTTTAATAATGTGGACGTGGCGATTGATTTTAGCACGCCAGATTCGGCAGTGGTTAATATTGTTAACTGTTTTGAACATCAGATCCCCGTTATTTCGGGCACCACCGGATGGCTGGAACACTATGATCATGTGGTTGCTTTATGTAAAGAAAAAAACGGCACTTTCCTTTATGCTTCCAATTTTAGCCTTGGGGTCAATATATTTTTTGAATTGAACCGAACACTGTCAAAATTGATGAGCAATTTAACCGAGTACGATATCAGTATGGAAGAAATCCATCACACACAAAAGTTGGATGCGCCAAGTGGTACCGCTATTACATTAGCTGAGGAAATTCTTAAAAATTCGAAATACGGAACTTGGACACTTGATGCCTCAAAACCAGAAGCATTACACATCAATTCGGTACGTAAGGACAACATTCCTGGCACTCATGAAGTTTGCTACACCTCACCCGTTGACACCATTGAAATTAAGCATACAGCGCATAACCGCGACGGATTTGCTTTGGGTGCTGTGATTGCCGCCGAATGGATTGCCGATAAAAAAGGCATTTTCTCAATGAAAGATGTGTTAAACATTGGTTAACTTATTGGTTATTTTTAAATTGCAATTTACGATTTACAATATATTTGTAGAACTGGTCACCTCTTCAAGATTTTAAAAATGTTGAGTGGTGATCTTAAAAAATTAAATAGTATCAGATGACATTTACGCAGTGGTTTATATTCTTTTTCGTGGTGCAAATCATCCACGGAATTGGCACATGGAAATTATATGTAAAAGCAGGACGACAAGCGTGGGAAGCTTTTGTGCCTGTTTATAATGCCGTCATTTTGATGAAAATCATCAACCGACCTTGGTGGTGGACCATCTTATTGTTCGTGCCCATTGTCAACCTGATTATGTTTCCTGTAGTTTGGGTAGAAACCGCCAGGAGTTTTGGAAAATCGACAACCACAGACACTGTTTTAGTATTGCTTACTTTTGGATTTTATCTGTATTATCTTAATTATCTGACCAATGTAGAATACATAAAAGATAGAAGTTTACAACCAAAAACAGCAGCCGGTGATTGGATCAGCTCTATTCTTTTTGCAATTGTTGCCGCTACAATTGTCCATACTTATTTTATCCAACCCTTTAATATTCCAACCTCATCGTTAGAAAAAACATTGTTGGTGGGCGATTTTCTATTTGTAAGTAAATTTCATTATGGTGCCAGACTTCCAATGACTACGGTAGCTGCGCCAATGGTTCATGATACGCTTCCTATTTTAAACATAAAATCCTATCTCACAAAACCAGAATTACCCTATATGCGACTTCCTGGTTTTCAAAAAATTAAGCGCAATGATATTGTGGTGTTTAATTGGCCTGTAGATACCATGTTGGACATGCGACATACCGATAAGTTTTACTACAAACCTATCGATAAAAAAACCAATTATGTAAAACGTAGTGTTGGTTTGCCAGGCGATACCTTATCTATTAAAGATGGTTATGTTTATATCAATGGCAAACAAAACGTGTTGAACGATCGTGCAAAAATCCAATTTTCATACAGCATCACCTTTAAAGGTCAGATATCATCAAACGCACAAGTTTATGATATCCTAAAGCGTTTTGATATGACCGATGGTTTAGGTTATGACCAAGCTACTGAAGAGTGGATTATTCCTGCGGCCACTGAAGAAGCTGCGGCTAGAGCTAAAAACCATCCAAATATTGCTTCGATTGAAATTAGAAAAGATTCTTTGGGACATCGCGATGCTGGAATTTTCCCGATGAATCCAGCATATAACTGGAACAACGATTACTTTGGACCATTATATATTCCCAAAAAAGGAGCCACAATTACTTTGACTCCAGAAAACCTGCCATTATACAAACATGCCATTAAAGCTTATGAAGGGCGTGACATATCCGTACAGGGCAATCAAATTAGTATTGATGGCAAGGTTACCGACCACTATACCTTTACAAAAGATTATTATTGGATGATGGGAGATAACCGTCATAACTCGCAAGATTCCAGAGTATGGGGTTTCGTACCTTTTGATCATGTTGTTGGAAAACCTGTTTTTGTTTGGATGAGCTGGGATGGTCTTAAAAATCCGCGATGGGAACGTTTTTTCACTACCGTTGGTGGTAATGGCAAACCGGTCTCCTACCTCATTCCGTTTTTAGTTTTACTGGGTGCATTTTTCGGTTACAATACTTGGCGTAAAAAGAAAGCTTCAAAATAGCAGTGTTTAAACCACACTTTTAAATTATGGACATTCTGCTTCATCCTACTTATTTTCCAAGTATCACTCAATGCGTTGCAATGATTCAGGCGAAAAAAGTAACTTTTGAAGTTTGTGATAATTTTCAAAAGCAAACCTATAGAAACCGCATGAATATTTACGGTTCGCAAGGAAAAACATCTTTGACGATTCCGGTGATCTATACGCAAAAGAACAGACAGCTTTACAAGGATATTCTCATTTCAAATGATGAAAAATGGCAGGATCTGCATTGGAAATCCATACAATCCGCTTATAGCAGTTCACCATTTTTTGAGTTTTATGAAGATGATTTACTTCCGATTTTCAAAAGTGAGGCCACGCATTTAATGGCATTTAATCTAACGTGCTTAAATGCTGTTTTAGAATGTTTACAGCACGAATTAGATTACGACTTCACCCAGGAGTTTGAATTAAATCCTATCTCTAAAACAGACTATCGTTATTTGGCAAACCATAGAAAAGAAACCGAGCAACCCCTAAAACCTTACGTTCAAGTATTTGATGAAAAACATGGGTTTATTCCTAATTTGAGCATTCTTGATCTGATTTTCAATGAAGGTCCAAATGCGTTGTTATATCTTGAACGGCAACAACTTCCACAATAATGTTACAACCCATAATACATTACGGAATACATTTTGGATTGCCGCTATTTGTAGCCTATTTCTTTTTTAAATCGCATTGGAAAATGGCTTATCTCATTATGATTGCGGGGATGTTAATTGATTTGGATCATTTATTGGCGACGCCAATTTTTTCTCCTGGACGTTGCAGCATCAACTTTCATCCGCTTCATACGTACTACGCGATTGCTGTTTACTTCGGTTTTTTGTTTTTTAAGAAAACCCGGATTTTAGGCCTTGGATTGGTCATTCATATACTGGCAGATAGCGTGGATTGTTTGATGATGTAGAAATCAAGAATACTGACTTGATCATCACTTATTATTTCACAGAGCTCCACGGAATTTCACAAAGTTACACTGAGAAAAAAGAAATATATTTGTATTTTAAAACTTCTGAATTCTTAAAATATGCCC
>NZ_DATJCY010000064.1:0-15907 GCF_035577925.1 Gelidibacter sp.
TCAAACTTGTAACCTCCTGAGCCGTAATCAGGTGCGCTATTCAGTTGCGCCACGAGGCCTTTTAAAGTGGGTGCAAATATAACAATTTTATTAAAACTTTACCAAATATTATTTCGAATTTATAAATGTTTATTTTTGAACTATGATACAGAAAAACCTACTCGCTCAATTTGGATCTTATTTTGATGAATCCATGTTAAAAAACATTGCTGAACATGGCACGATCAAACATTTTAAAAAAGATGACATCATCATGGACATTGGGCAAAACCTTACCCATGTGCCCTTACTTTTGCACGGACTTATCAAAGTTTTGCGAGAAGATGATAAGGACAGCGAGTTTCTTTTATATGTTTTAGAGCGCGGAGACACTTGCTCCATGTCCTTAACCTGTTGCATGGAAAAATCAAGAAGCAAAATTAGGGCCGTCGCCGACAAAGATTCCACCGTTATCATGATTCCCAACGAAAAAATGATAGAATGGTTCCACACCAATGAAAGTTGGCGAAACTTTATTCTACAAAGCTATCAAATCCGCTTTAACGAAATGTTGGAAACTATTGACACCTTAGCGTTTATGAAAATGGACGAACGTCTTTACAAATATCTGATAGACCAAGTCAAACTAAATGCTTCTGAAACCATTTCAAAAACGCATCAGGATATTGCCGAAGATTTAAACACCTCGCGTGTTGTCATTTCCAGGGTATTGAAACAATTGGAAAATGAAGGGAAAATTATTTTAAAACGCAACAAGATCGAGGTCCTCAAATTTTAAGAAACTAACTTTAGACCATATCAATTACTAGACTTATCTTCGCAAAAATTTAATTTAATGGAATTTATACTACAACCTTGGCCTTGGTATGTTTCTGGGCCGCTTCTTGCCATGATCATGTTTATCCTTGTATATTTTGGAAAAACATTTGGCATGTCTTCCAATTTAAGGACCTTTTGTACCATTGCCGGTGCAGGCAAAAAAGTCAAGTTCTTTGATTTCGATTGGAAATCGCAACGCTGGAATCTTACCGTTGTTTTGGGCGCCATTATTGGCGGATTTATTGCCCATTTCTTGTTATCAAACCCGGTAGATATCGATTTAAATCCTGAGACAGTAAAAAGCCTATCACAATATGGTTTTGAAAACGCAGGAAAAAGCTTACTTCCAGCTGAATTATTCAGTTGGGATGCCGTTTTCAGCTTCAAAGGATTATCAATCTTAATTGTTGGCGGTTTCCTTGTAGGTTTTGGCACGCGTTATGCCGGGGGCTGCACATCTGGCCATGCCATCACAGGTTTGAGCAGTTTACAATTGCCGTCATTAATTGCCGTAATCGGATTTTTTATCGGCGGATTAATTATGGTTCATTTACTATTTCCACTAATTTTTGGTTAATTATAAAACGTCATTCTTCAATCTCCTCAATTAACACTTTAAATATATGAGGACATTGCATCAGACAATAAAATATACTCAGATGAAATTTCTAAAATTTTTACTTGTTGGCATTGCATTAGGGATTATTCTCGTAAAATCCGAAGCTGTTTCATGGTATCGCATCTTCGAAATGTTCCGATTTGAAGCCTTTCACATGTACGGCATCATCGGAACGGCGATTGCCACCGGAACTATATTGCTTTTGATTTCTAAAAAATTCAAACTCAAAAATATTGAAGGCAACATTATGAATGTCCCAGATAAAGAAAAAGGTCTAAAAAGATACATTTTTGGAGGTATCCTATTCGGGTTGGGATGGGCTTTATCCGGTGCTTGTCCAGGCCCCATGTATATTTTGGTTGGCACAGGTGTTTTTACCATGCTCATTGTCATTTTAGCAGCAGTTTTGGGAACCTACGTATATGGCGTCATAAAAGACAAATTACCACATTAAGCACAACTAAAAGACTTTAATTGATATATATCAGCTACAGTTGATTTTTAATCGTTATCAGATGCTATTTATGGGGAATGTGACTTTTATCACACAACTTACTTTAAGCGATTTGTATCTTTGATCATTAAATGTATCAAAAGAAAATATTTTAAAATTTTACATAAGGCAAAACATCATCATATTGATAGACTTATTGCCACGATGATCCTAAAATTAATTTTAAATCATGAAAATAGAACAAATTTATACGGGTTGCTTGGCACAAGGCGCCTATTATATCCAATCGGAAGGCGAAGCTGCCATTATTGATCCATTACGTGAAATCCAACCTTATATTGACAAAGCAAACGCTGAAAATGCAAAAATAAAATATGTGTTTGAAACCCATTTCCATGCGGACTTTGTTTCAGGACATGTCGATTTGGCCAACAAAACCGGAGCAACCATTGTTTATGGACCAGGTGCTGAAACCAGTTATGACATCCACTCTGCAACCGATGGCGAAGTTTTCAAAATTGGAAAAATCGCTATCAAAGTATTGCATACACCTGGACATACTTTAGAATCTTCAAGTTATTTATTGATTGATGAAAATGGCAACAATCACGCTTTGTTTTCTGGAGACACTTTATTTTTAGGTGATGTTGGCCGACCAGATTTGGCTATAAAATCGGATTTAACAAAAGAAGACCTAGCGGGAATGCTTTATGACTCACTTCGAACCAAAATCATGACACTGGCCGATGATGTAATCGTTTATCCAGGCCACGGTGCAGGTTCAGCTTGTGGAAAAAATTTGAGTAAAGAAACCATTGGCACAATTGGCGATCAGAAGAAAACCAATTATGCACTTCGCTCAGATATGACAAAAGTAGAATTTGTGAAAGAAGTGCTGGATGGCATGCCGCCACCGCCACAGTATTTTGCAAAAAATGCCATGCTTAACAAAACTGGCTATGATGCTTTTGATCAGGTTTTGAAAACCGGAAACGTGGCATTAACTCCAGATGATTTTGAAGCGATTGCCAACCATGAAGATGCCTTGGTATTGGATGTAAGAACCCAAAGTGATTTTATTGAAGGCCATATTCCTAATTCTATTTTCATAGGGCTCAATGGTCAATTTGCCCCTTGGGTTGGCGCATTGATCACCGATTTGAAACAACCTATCATCCTCGTCGTTCCAGAAGGCCAAAATGAAGAAGCAGTAACACGCTTGTCTCGCGTTGGCTATGACAACACTCTTGGCTATCTTAAAGGTGGTATTGCTGCTTGGAAAGCTTCGGGCAAGGAAGTGAGCACTTTGGAATCGATTTCTGCGGAAACGTTAGCTCAAAAAGTAAAATCTGAACCTCTTAATATACTAGATGTTAGAAAGGATGGTGAATATGAAGCATCACATTTAGAAAATGTGCAACATTTTGCGCTCGATTTCATCAATCAAAACATGAATCAAATCGATGCGAATAAAACTTATTATATACATTGTGCCGGTGGATATCGCTCCGTAATTGCCGCATCTATTTTAAAAGCACGTGGGTTTAATAATCTTGTGGATATTGCTGGAGGATTTGCAGCTATTAAACAAACGGATTTACCGATTACGCAATTTGTTTGCCCATCCACTTTACAAGGATAAATTACACAGACAGACAAGATATTAGACCTAAAAAAAATCCCGATAGCAACTATCGGGATTTTTTTTAGGTCTTTATATGATTTCCGCACTTAAGCCAGCTTCCAAAAGCATGGTACAACGTGGCTTTAGATCTTCATAAGGCCCGGTTTTAACTGTGCATTTTCCTTTATAATGCACCAATATAGAACATTGCTCGGCTTGCTCCGGAGTATGGTCGCAAGCATAAATAAGCGTATCGATAACATGGTCAAAAGTATTGACATCGTCATTATACAATACTATCTCGTTAAGCTTTTCTTCTAAGGTATCAACGAGAAGGTCTTCTTGGATTTTCTCTTTAGTACTCATTTTATTTAATCTGCTGTGATAATTTTAATAGTTTTACAATCCGTTGATCATAATCAATTAACAGACTGCTAATTTACGAATTTTAAAGCAACCCAATTATTTCTTTCCAAAATTTCAACGCAAGTCAATTCGTATTTATTACATTCTTCTTCAATAGCAGGAATATCATCATTGTAAAATCCGCTGACAAAAAGGGTTCCGTTGGTATTTAAACAGTTTACATACGCTCCCATATCGTTCAACAAAATATTTCGGTTGATATTGGCAATAATCGTATCGTATTTTTGCGTTTTCAGCAAACTGGCATCACCTTCCAAAACGGTAATGTGCTTGCAGTTATTTCGCTCAACATTTTCTAAACTGTTCAGATAGCACCAATTGTCATAATCGATAGCATCAATAGATTTAGCTCCTCTCATTTCGGCCAAAATAGCCAAAACACCGGTTCCGCAACCCATATCCAAAACCGATTTATCTTTAAAATCATTTTTAAGAATATGTTGGATCATCATGTGCGTCGTTTCATGATGTCCGGTTCCAAAACTCATTTTTGGCTCGATAATAATATCGTAAGTCGTATCTGGTTTTTCGTGAAATGGTGCGCGTACAGAACACAAACCATCCACTATGATAGGATTGAAGTTTTTTTCCCATTCCTCGTTCCAGTTGATTTGCTCAATTTCTTCAAAAGTGTATGAAATTTCAAATTCTTCCGATTTCAAAATGTAGATATCATCAAGAATCGCATCGTTCCATTCCTCCTTTTGAATATAGGCCGTAACGCCTTCTTCGGTTTCTACAAAACTCTCAAAACCTGCATAACCCAATTCGGCAATCAAAATTTCTGTACCTGGCTGTAAAGGTGTCACCTTAAATTGATAGCCGATATAAATAGTATTGGACATTTATAGTTACGATTAAAATGCGTTTACAATTGCAAAAAAGTCACTGGCATTGAGTGCTGCTCCTCCTATTAATCCGCCATCTACATCAGGTTTGGCAAAAATTTCTTTGGCGTTCGATGGTTTACAACTGCCGCCATAAAGGATAGAAATAGAATCGGCAACTTCGGCACCATAAGTATTGGCTATGGTTTTTCTGATGAAGGCATGCATGTCCTGTGCTTGCTCGGCAGTGGCGGTTTCACCGGTTCCGATGGCCCAAACCGGTTCATAGGCCAAAACAATATTTTTAAAAGCAGCAGCGTTCAAATGAAATAATGCATTTCTAATCTGGTTTGCAACAATAGCTTCTTGATTGCCTGATTTCCGATCGGCCAATTCTTCTCCAAAACAGAAAATAATTTGCAGTTCGTTGGCCAATGCCGCATCCACCTTTTTAGCCAAGATGGCATCGGATTCATTAAAATAAGCACGACGCTCGCTATGGCCCAATATTACTGTTTTGATACCTACACTTTTAAGCATGGCAGCGCTAACTTCGCCAGTATAAGCGCCAGATTCGGCAAAATGCATGTTTTGTGCAATCACTTCAATACTGCTACCTTTTAAAGCATTAAAGGCTTGCCAAAGGTTTGTAAAAGATGGTGCAATCATGACCTCAACATCAGCTGCGCCATTTTGGGCTTTAAGTTCTGTAATCAATGTTTCGGTTTGTGCCAAATCATTGTTCATTTTCCAGTTTCCTGCTACTATTTTTTTTCTCATATCTATGGTAACCTTCCTAACAGGAAGGGGATTTTTTATTTAATAATATTCGTTACAATTTCAAATCTTCAATATCGTTCCAATGTTTCTTTTGTGTGACCGTACCTTTATTTAAAATAACCACCCCTGGGTTGGAACGTACGATAGTTTTAAGTACTTTTTCGTCGCACAAATAAAAATCAAAATTAAAACCGTATTCGGTCTTTATTTTCTGTTTTGTGGCTTCATCAGAAGTGGTCATGCCAATTACGGTATATCCTTTTTCGAGTGCTTTATCAGAAAGTGCTTTTAGTTTTTTGACGCCTTCTCTTTCCGAACTTCTAAGATCATAAACCACAATCATCATCAATTTATCCTTTTCCAAAAAGTACATGGTCAAATCCTCATCTTCGGTTTCTATGGAAAAATCCTGAATTTTAGGTAAATCTGCTGCTTGTATTTCCTTTGTTTCAACATTTAAAATCTCATCGTATTTGGCTGGTCCTTGCCCTCTATCTATTAAGGTTTTTTCTTCGCCATCTAAGGTATAGGTCCAGACATAATCAATAATCGCTTTTTTAGCATTTGGTGCGAGCTTCATGTTTTCTTGAATATTATCTCCTATTTTATACGCTCTAAAATCGATGGCTGGCAAATGCATAAGCACATAATAAGCAAAAGAAAGTGATGCCAAAAAGCCCAAAAGTGCCACAACAGTTGTTGCTAATTTTCCGAAAATTGGTTTAATATACCTGACCCCGAAGAACAAAACCAAAATTAAAACCAACAGCACAACGTCTTTGGTAAAACTTTGCCATGGCGTCATTGGCAGTGCATCGCCAAAACAACCACACTCTTTTACTTTATCAAAATAGGCCGAATAAAATGTCAAAAAAGTAAAGAATATGATCATGAGCAATAAGCTCCAAACCGTGAATTTCGGCTTATAGCCAATTAGTAGAAATACACCCAAAACAACTTCAAAAACCACCACAATAATGGCTATCCCCAAAGCATAAGGTTCTAAAAACGTTAAGTTCAAAACATCTGGACCAAAATATTCCTGAAGTTTATATGAAAAACCCAACGGATCGTTCAATTTTACAAAACCAGAAATAATAAAAAGAATACCTACAAATATTCTACTAATGCCTACTAAATATTTCATCAAAATTAAAGTTTTTTAAGATTCTAAAGTTTTTAGCTCCAAACGTCCCATGCTTAAAATATAGGCATAAATGAGCCATCTTGTTTTATTATTTTTCGTTCAAATGGATCAGCGCAAATACGGCATAATTAATCATATCCTGATAATTGGCATCAATACCTTCACTTACCAAAGTTTTTCCTGAATTATCTTCAATTTGCTTAACTCTAAGCAATTTTTGCAAAATAAGATCGGTAAGGCTGCTCACCCTCATATCGCGCCAAGCTTCACCATAATCATGATTTTTATCCATCATAAGCTGTTTGGTCAGGGCTATTTTCTCATCATATAATTTAGTCGCTTCTTCAACATCCAGGTCTGGTTTTTCAACCACACCTTTTTCCAACTGAATCAATGCCATTGTACAATAATTGATGATGCCAATAAACTCACTCTCCTCGCCTTCATCTACCTTTCTAACAGCATTTTGCTGCAAACCTCTGATGCGTTGTGTCTTGATAAAAATTTGATCGGTTAAGGAAGGAAGTCTTAAAACACGCCAGGCACTTCCATAATCTGACATTTTATTAACAAAAAGAGCTCGGCATTTTTGAATGACGGCATCATATTGTTTTGAAGTATTTTGCATAGAAAACTGGTAATTTTGCGTAAATTTCGCCTAAATAGTTCAGAGTTCAAAGTTCAAGGTTCAAAGATTTTAGATATCAAACCAAATTAGTTAAATATCTATAAAATTGACTTTTGCAAGGCACAACTTTGAACAAAAAAATTGAAATCGACATCATGACCATAAATTGCAAAGGACAGCTAATTGATTTGACCATCCCGAAAGTCATGGGCATTCTAAACTTAACACCAGATTCTTTTTATGACGGCGGTTTTTATAAAAATCAACCGGATATTTTAAGGCAAGTTGAAAAAATGCTAACTGAGGGCGCCACTTTTATTGATATTGGTGCATACAGCTCAAGAGCAAATGCCGTAAACATCAGCGAATCCGAAGAAATAGAACGTTTACTTCCTATTATAGAACTTTTGATCAAAAATTTTCCTGAAATATTAATATCAATTGATACCTTTAGAAGCAACGTCGCGGCACAATCCATTACTGCTGGCGCTTGTATAATCAATGATATTTCGGCCGGAAAGATGGACGATAACATGTTGCCAACCATTGCAAAACACAAAGTTCCATATATTATGATGCACATGAAAGGAACGCCGCAAAACATGCAACAAAACACACATTACGAGCACTTAATCAAAGATATTATTTATTATTTTTCTGAACGTATTGCTGTTGCAAAAAGCCTGGGAATAATAGATGTAATTATCGATCCTGGTTTTGGATTTTCTAAAACTTTGGATCAAAACTATGAGCTACTGCAACATATGGAGGTTTTGAAAATGCTTGAAAAACCTATTTTAGCTGGTATTTCAAGAAAATCCATGATTTATAATTTACTTGGCACAACACCTGATAAAGCACTTAACGGCACCACGGTGTTAAATACAATGGCCTTGCAAAAAAAAGCTGCCATTTTAAGAGTCCATGACGTTAAAGAAGCCATGGAATGTATAAAAATCACACAACAATTAAACCTATAACTCATGAGACGTCTATTATTGTTCACTTTACTGGTTTTAGCATTTTCATGCAATAACGAAAGAATACTATTGCTTCCAGAAATAGTCAATGCCGAAATAACGGAAGTTCATGATGTCTCTCCTATTTATGTTTTTTACGATGAAACAAAAGCAGACAGTCTTGAACTTAATCGTGCCAATTTGATTACTTCTACCAATTGGCTCGTCAACATCGATAAACGCCTTACTTTAGGTCAGGTCATTCCTAAAATCATCGAATTGCAAGATAAAAAAAGAAAAGCCGAAGCCAAGAAAAGCGAGCATACAAAAAATTATTTTACCTGTAACGACACTAGTATTCAAAATTTAGGTTTTTTGGATTTCACCAAAGTAATTTACAAAACAAATTTTGTGCTGCCCAACATTTCGCCCGACTATGAAAATCCAAGAGAAAAGCGCATTATTATCGATTTTAGAAGTCCTCGGGATATCAAACTAGTAAGCATCTTTAAAGATTCGGTGATTGTAAAATCATCATTGCCAAATCTAACAGCTGATATTGAAGCCCTGGCAAAAGATGTTTCGTATGAACTCTATTTAAATATTAATGACAATTTAAGTTTTCAGGACTATATCACTTTCAAATCGACGCTTTCCAAAGTCAATTTTCCAAAAATGAGCATCAACGAAAACGAGTTCATTTATTAATCATATTTTTTATAATTTTACAAAAACACTACAAGATTGGATCAGCTAAAACTTTGGAATTTTGGGATCATCGATTTTATCGACATCTTTCTAGTTGCCCTACTTTTATATTATGTTTATAAACTGATAAAAGGTACGGTGGCCATTAATATTTTTATTGGCATCATCATCATTTACTTTATTTGGAAATTGACAACCTTCCTAAAAATGGGTTTGCTAAGTTCTATTTTCAGTGGCTTTATGGACGTTGGAATTATTGCTTTAATTGTGGTTTTTCAACCGGAAATAAGAAAATTCCTTTTGATGGTCGGCTCCACTAACTTTGGAAACAAACGTAAGTTTTTAAAACATCTCAACTTCTTAAAAACTGACGAAATGGTGCATACCGATGTTGAAGTCATCATTTCGGCTTGTCAAAAAATGGCTTCTACACGCACTGGCGCATTGATTGTTTTGGAACGCAATAATAATCTCGATTTTTTGACCAATACGGGTGATGCGATGAACATTGCCGTGACGCAACCCATTATTGAAAGCATCTTTTTTAAAAACAGTCCGCTTCATGACGGTGCCATTGTGATTAGCAACAACATCATAAAAGCTACACGTGTTATCCTACCGGTGAGCAGTGATCGCACCATCCCGCAACGCTTTGGATTACGCCACAGAGCAGCCATTGGAATTACCGAAAAGACCGATGCTTTGGCTATTACCGTGAGTGAAGAAACTGGACAAATATCATATTTAAAAAATGGTGAATTTGTAATGTTCAAAGACAACGACGAACTTATAAAAATGATTAAAAAGGATTTGGCGTAAACATAAAATAGAATGGCTATTACTTTATGTTTTAATTCTTCTGTTCTTCAAAATTACAATTGACATAATATACACAATTACAATTGCTATCGGAATTGTTATAAATCTGTCTGATGGAAATAAATACCAAAGAATTAAAATTGAAATTGTCCTAAGAATTGAGTGAAATAGTCCTATCCAATGGTCAATAATCCAAGTTAATGGAACCCACATTAATCCTGTCAAGATTCCAACTGTTAATGGAAGAGAGGTATAATCTTCAATAAAAAATGGTATTGCGATTGAATAGACTAAAATAGCTTGAGCTACCGTAAGAAAAAATAAATTATCAAAAGTGTTTTTAGGCTTGGTTTTGTCAAGATAGTTTTCGCCCGTCAATTTCGAAATTCCCATAGCTAAATAGACTATAGATCCTGTTGCCACAAACAAAACCCAAACAGTAATATTGTCAGGAAAAAAAATACCCGAAATAGCAACTATAAACCACGAAATTAAACCAGCAATTGGGGAAGCTAAAAGTTTCTTTTGCTTAAATTCTTCTTTTTGCTCTTCAAGAGTTCTTTGATTTGCTGTCATTTCTTATAAATTAATTTCTTTCACAGGTCTCGTTCTAAGCTGACCTCTAACTTTTTTTAAAGATATCTTCAATGGTAAGAACCCTGAATTTTAATTGACTGAATTGTGCTTTTTGTTATCTGAACTGTTGTATTTCATTTCCTATAGAATGACAGAATGCAAAAAAACTAAACAGCTTCCTGCTTTAAAAATTGCACTTCGTACAAGTTTCTGTAATAGCCATCTTTCTTTTGAAGCAATTCTTTGTGGCTACCTTGTTCAACAATTTGGCCGGCATCCATAACGATGATGTTATCTGCCTTTTGAATCGTTGCAAGACGATGCGCGATAACAATAGACGTTCTGCCTTTTGTGATTTTCTCAGTAGCAATTTGCATTAAATGCTCAGAATACGAATCGACAGAAGAAGTAGCTTCGTCCATCACCAAAATACTTGGATTGGTAACGTAAGCTCTTAAAAAAGAAATCAGTTGACGCTGTCCAGAAGAAAGCATTACCCCACGCTCTTTCACATTATAATGATAACCATTGGGCAAACTCATAATAAACTCATGAATACCAATATCCTTCGCGGCCTGCTGCACTTCTGCTTCTGTAATATTGGGATTATTGAGCGTGATATTGTTTAAAATGGTATCCGCAAAAAGAAAAACATCTTGAAGTACAACAGAAATTTGCGCTCTTAAAGACTTTAAGGTCAAATTTTTAATATCGATGTCATCAATATAAATTTTTCCTTTTTGAATGTCATAAAATCGGTTCAACAAATTGATAATCGTCGATTTCCCAGCGCCCGTGGCACCCACAATAGCAATAGTTTGACCTGGTTTTACATCAAAAGAAATGCCTTTTAGAACTTCTTCATCGGCGATATATGAAAAATGAACCTTCTCAAATTTAATATGTCCTTTAAAATCTGGTGCTTCAATTTGTCCCAAATCATCAATGTGCGAAGTGGTATCTAAAATTTCAAACACACGATTGGCAGCAACAATCCCCATCTGGAACGTATTGAATCGGTTGGCAATCTGATTTAAAGGCCTGAACAACATTGGAATCATCATAATAAAAGCAAATAAATCACCTTGCGACGCCAGATTATCAGAAATAATATTAAGTCCGCCGTACCACACCACAATGCCGAGTGTCAATGACGATAAAAATTCAGCAATCGGAAAAAATACCGAGTTGTACCACACCGTTTTCAACCACCCTTTTCTGTGTCGTGCATTAATTTCCCTAAATTTTTTATATTCGGTTTCCTCTCTTGTAAAAAGCTGTAAGATTTTCATTCCGGTGACACGTTCCTGAACAAAGGAATTAAGATTGGAGACTTCATTACGCACATCTTCAAAAGCGACTTTCATGTATTTTTGAAAAATAACGGTAGCCAAAAGTACGATTGGCAATGTTGCAAACACCAAAATACTTAGTTCCCAATTCATAAAAATCATGACACCGGCAACGACCAACATTTTAAGGACATCACTAAAAATCATAAAAAGCCCCTCTCCAAAAATATCGGAAATACGTTCAATGTCGGTAACCGTTCGGGTAATCAAAACGCCCACCGATGAGTTGTCAAAATATTTCATCTTAAAACTCATGATGTGCTTAAAAAGCTTTACCCTAATATCTTTAACCACCGATTGGCCCAACCAACCTGCATAATAAATAAAAAGTAATTGTGACAAAACCTCCAAAAACAAAAGAACAATCATCACGATCACGTAATACATAAAGCCATCGTATTCTCTAAGGGCAATATGATTATCTATAGCTTGTTGTAAAACATAAGGTCTTAAAGCGCCAAAAACTGCCAGCCCTATTACAAACAGCATCGTTAACGTAAATACAAGTTTATACGGCTTAATATATTTCATTAAGCGTACAAAAAGGTTAACGTCATAAACCTTGGTTTTTCTTTTGGTACTCATAATGGTGTCGTCTTAAAAATAGTATCGGGATATTGAATATCCATTAAAAATAAGCCTCTTGCAGGTACTGAAAATCCAGCTTTGCTCCTATCTTTTGAAGAAATGATAGTATGTAATTCTTCAACTTCAATCTTGCCAAGTCCAATATTAATTAGGGTTCCTACAATGGCACGTACCATATTTCTTAAAAACCTATCGGCGGTTATAACAAAAGTGAGCTCCGTTTTGTTTAAAACCCAATAAGCTTCTTTAATTGTGCAATAATACGTTTTTACATCAGTGTTACTTTTAGAAAAGCATTGAAAATCTTTATACTGTAATAAAATTTCACAAGCTTTATTCATTTTATCAACGTCTAAGGGCAATTGGATTTTATAGGCAAAGTCCTCTGTGAAAACGTTTTTTGTGGTAGAAACCCGATAATGATAAGTCCTGCTTAAGGCATTAAACCTGGCATGAGCGGTATCATTGACTTCAAATATACGATGAACGGAAATATCATTTGGCAAAAACCAATTCAACTTAAAAATTAGGTTATCTATATCAAAATCAGCATCCAAATCAAAATGCGCATACATTTGTGAAGCATGCACACCAGCATCGGTACGACCTGCACCCATTACGGTTAGTGGAACTCTCAACAATGTTGATAAAGCCTTTTCCAAAACCTGTTGCACAGAAATGGAATTGGGTTGGCGCTGCCATCCATGATACGCTTTTCCATTATATGACAATTCGATAAAATACCTCAATGTGACCTTGATAAATTTGAAAGTTATATCAAAAATAGCACCATTTCAACTTTAGTATCAATAAACTATAATTGGAGATCAGATAACGCATTTGTAACGGATGGGTTAATGTCATTATCACTATTTTTGTGATTGCAAAGATAATTAGAAATATGATTAAAAGCCGTTCTGGTTTTCAAAACCCGTAATGTTTAAATCCTAAAATTATCGACACTGTTAAAATTTATTCTTTTGAAAAAAATCTTACTGTTATCAGACACCCACAGTTATATGGATAATGACATCCTAAAATACGCAAAACAAGCCGATGAAGTCTGGCATGCTGGCGATATTGGAGATTTAGCCGTTACTGATTCGATAAAAAAACTAAAACCGTTACGGGCTGTTTACGGCAATATTGATGATGCCAAAGCACGTTTGGAATTTCCTGAAAACAATCGGTTTATATGTGAAGGGGTTGATGTTTTGATTACACATATTGGTGGATATCCTGGAAAATATGCTCCTCAAATAAGAGAAGAGCTCTATCAAAATCCGCCGAAACTTTTTATTTGTGGCCATTCGCACATCCTAAAAGTGATGCCAGATAAAAAACTAAACCTGCTGCACATGAATCCTGGAGCAATTGGAAAACATGGTTTTCAACAAGTCAGGACGATGTTGCGTTTTACGATTGATAGTGGAAAGATTGATAATTTGGAAGTGATTGAGTTTAAGAAATAAACCAAAATAAAACCTCTAACAATCACTTTATCAATAAAATACATAAATATTTCAAATCAAATTATTTAAAATAAAAAAACCCGAGATCTTCACCTCGGGTTCACGCACTAATAAAATTAAGATAATAGGTTTATCGCAATCTATCGACAGATTTTACAAGATCTTCATCCTTTTTTATGGCCTTATTGGCTAACACCAAAAACACGATAGAAAAAATAGGAATGAAAATCCCAACGCCTTTCTCAGAAATTTGACTTTCTCCAGACGTATTTAGCAATAAATACACGAATAATCCTAATAAAATAAAGTTTAATATGATATTAAGACGTCCCAAAACAAATTGGAACTTTCGGTTTTTAAAATTAAAAATAGAAAACAAAGATAACGCAGCCGAACCCAAGAACATGGCCAAATAGACGATATCGTCCTTCGCATAAACAGAAACATCGTTGGCAGTGGTCCATAAATGGAATACAAATATCAATCCACCCGATAAAATGGCAGATATTAATAAATAAACCGTCTGAATACGCTGTAACATTCGTTATTCTTAAAAATTAATGCGCAAAATTAGCAGTTTCTTTTTAAAACATACCCTTATTTTTAAAATAAAATTGTATTATTGCATCATCAATGTATTACTAACAGAGTGACAGGCTGTTAATCTTCAAAAATTACATTCGGTTTTTTCCTCTTTCTTAACCACGCAATAAGTTACGGAACGAATCCAATTTCAATTTTATAATTATACCCATAAACATACATGTTTGAAATTTCGCAATTAAAAGAAAAGAAGCTTTCTGAATTACAGGAATTAGCTCAAAAATTAAATGTCCCTAAGTATCGTTCACTTAAAAAATTGGATTTGATCTATCAAATCTTAGATCTTCAGGCAGCAAACCCAGAGGTTATAAAATCTGAAATTGCTCCCGTAAATGAAACTAAAACTGAAGTGGCAAAACCGCCTGTAAAGAAGAAAAGAGAACGTATTGAAAAAAAGCCAACTCCGGCGCCAGTTCAACCGCAAGCACAAGCACAAGCGCAACAAATTATGGATTTGCCGATAACCGACAAACCTGAAGAAAAAACCCCTGTTGCAGTTGCAAGACCTCAAAAAGAAGAAACTCCCGATACTAGAAAAGAATCAACTCCAGTAAAAAAAGCGGAACACCAAAACAAAAAACAGCAACCTCAAAAAGAAAAGGATGCGACCAACAAACCGCAACAAAGGGACAACAAACCTCAACCAAAACCCAATAACAGACCTCAGCATTCCAACGATGCTAACGGGAATAAAACAAACCCCAAAGACAATCGGGATAATCGGGATAATAATAACCGAGACAACAGCAATCATTCTAATACAAAAGTGAGTAACGGCAACAAGGACAACCGAAACCGTTATAGAGAACCAGACTTTGAATTTGATGCTATTATTGAAAGTGAAGGCGTGTTGGATATTATGCAAGATGGCTACGGCTTTTTACGTTCGTCAGATTACAATTACCTATCCTCTCCTGACGATATTTATGTATCGCAATCACAAATCAGATTGTTTGGTTTAAAAACCGGTGATACGGTTCTGGGCCATGTAAGACCTCCAAAAGAAGGCGAAAAATACTTTCCGTTGATTAAAGTTAGTCGCATTAACGGACAAAAACCGGAAGTGGTAAGAGACCGAGTATCCTTTGAACATTTAACACCTTTATTTCCTCAAGAAAAATTCAATATTGCCGAAAAACAAAGTACTATTTCGACACGTATCATGGATTTGTTTTCGCCGATTGGAAAAGGACAACGTGGCATGATCGTCTCACAGCCAAAAACAGGTAAAACCATGCTTCTCAAAGATGTGGCCAATGCTATTGCTGCTAATCACCCGGAAGTTTATCAAATGATCTTGTTGATTGACGAGCGTCCAGAAGAGGTCACCGATATGCAACGAAACGTTAGAGGAGAAGTTATTGCCTCAACGTTTGATAAAGAAGCACACGAACACGTAAAAATTGCCAATATCGTTTTAGAAAAAGCAAAACGATTGGTAGAATGTGGCCATGATGTGGTTATTCTTTTGGATTCCATAACACGTTTGGCACGTGCCTATAACAC
>NZ_DATJCY010000065.1:0-5503 GCF_035577925.1 Gelidibacter sp.
CAATAATTGAGCCATCATGAATTGCTTCTATAATATCTGCCGTTCGTGTTTTCTCTGAAATGATTGCTCCTGTATAACAATCAATCTGTAGCTCAGTAAAATGATCCTCAAAGCGCACTTTGGCCATTCCTTTGTTAGGTCTATAATCAATGCGATTAATCTCAGGAGATAATTTTAATGATTTAATATGGGCTACTGCATTATCGTGTATCGTTTGTATAGAAAGCAACGTTCCATTTTGCGTTACGACCTTAGTACTTGGAGGTTGAAATCGTAGCTCGTCTTTCCAAGTGATTAATAAGCCTGTTAAACTAACTATAAGCAAAAAGAATACGGAAATAATTGCTATCCAACGGTGGGTTTTTCTATACCATCGAGTGGATTTGACTATTTTTTGAATGGAATTTTTCAATTTAAACTAATTAGAGGTATTGACTAAAATATGCAAATAGAATTGTAATTTTGTTAATAATTTGTTAACGATCTGTTTTAAAAAATACCAGAAACATATGATAGACTAATTGATTTTGTCAAACCTTGAGCAATTATAATTTCAAGGACTCCACATAAAAATCCACATCAACTTTAAGGTCATCATCATTTATCTTCATGGTGGACCAATCGGTTTTTGGGAATAACCATTGTTCTTTTCCATCAAAATAGACCTGGATTGGCATTTCAAAATTAGGAACGGTATCAATCCACCGGTATTTTAATTGCTTATTTTTTATACTATATTCCAAAGTTGGAATTCTGGCATCTCTTAAATATTGATTAAAAAAAGCAGTTAAATCAAGTCCTGCGGATTTTGAAATATAGTTTTCAATTTGTTCCGTGGTCACCGTTTGATGGTAGAACGTTTCGTTAAGCCCTCTTAATATACCACGCCATTTGACATCGTCATTAATCCACTGTCTTAAAGTGTGCAGTATGTTTGAACCTTTATAGTACATATCTCCCGAACCACTTTGGTTGACATTGTACGGACCGATAATGGGTTTATCGTTCAGAATGTTTTTTCGGACACCAATAACATATTCGGCTGCTGCTTTTTTACCATAAAAATACTCTACAAATAAACTTTCGGAATAGGATGTAAAACTCTCATGAATCCACATATCCGCCATGTCTTTATAGGTGATATTATTGGCAAACCATTCGTGTGCGGATTCATGAATAATGATAAAATCAAATTTCATTCCCCATCCAGAACCTGATACATCGCGTCCTAAATACCCATTTTTAAATTTATTGCCATAAGTGACAGAGCTTTGGTGTTCCATGCCTAAATACGGCACTTCTACCAATTTATAGCCATCTTCATAAAACGGATAAGGACCAAACCAATGCTCAAAAGCCTCCATCATTCTTGGGGCATCTTTAAATTGGGTTTTGGCTTTTTCAAGATTCTCCTTTAAAACATAATAATCCATTTTCAGAAGGCCCTTTTCTCCTTTATAATCTTCCGAATAATGCACATAATCCCCAATATTTACGTTGACACCATAATTATTAATGGGATTGCTGACAAACCAATTATAAGTTTTTGTACCATCTTTATGTTCTTCGACATTTCGTAATTGGCCATTAGAAACGTCCATCAAACCTTTTGGGACGGTGACGCTAATGAGCATGCTATCCACTTCGTCGTACATATGATCCTTGTTGGGCCACCACACGCTGGCACCTAATCCTTGGCAGGAAGTGGCAACAAAATCATTGCCATCAGCATCTTTTGACCATGAAAAACCGCCATCCCAAGGCGCTCTCTTTGCTTCTTGGGGTTGACCTTCATAATAAACATCCAGACTTTGGATACTTCCTTTTTTTTGATCACTTTTTAAGTTGATAAAATGGGCATTGCCGTCATGATTGATATTAAGAATTTCACCATTTTGAACCACTTTAGTGATTTTTAAAGGTGCTTGTAAATCAATTTGGAGTACTTTATAAGGCTCCAATACTTTATACTGAACGGTATTTTTTCCTTTGATGGATTTTGTTGCCGGATCTACAGAAACGTCCAAATGGTAATAAGTTACATCCCACCAAGCACGTTCTGGGGTTATGGAGCCTCTCAAAGTGTCTTGTCTGGTAAATGATTCCTGACCGAATGTAATTTGGACGGTCGTAAAAGCTAATAAGATGATAATATACTTGTTCATGTTTTTATTTTCTTAAGATTGAATTTGGAAAAACGACGACGCTTTCGTAACCGTCTTTTCCAACGGAAGCGACGCCAAAATACGAATTATCGATAACAATACCTTGTAAGGTGAATTCATTAATATCACCAACATATCTGGAATGGTCCCAAGTAGGAGAAGTCGTATCTCTCCAATAAATTTTATAGCCTTTTGCACCATCCACTTTATCCCATTTCAGTTTTGCAGAGGCTTCCACAATACCGCCAATGGCAACGGTTTTTGGTGGCGGAGGAGCAGATGCCAAACTTGCCATATTGATAGCATTTACTGCAGTTAATTTGGCCGCATAAGGGAAATTGACATGCTCAAAAGTATCACCATAGGTAATACCGTTTTCTACGCGAATGTCTTGATGTTGTTGGGTGTAATTTTCATGTGCTTCCATGATGCGGATGCCAGCAAAACCTAAATCGTTGAATGGTCGGTGGTGACCGCCACGTCCAAAACGATCCAATCGGTACACCATCATCGGATGCATTTCGGGCATATAGGTTTGCGTGGTTTTATGGACATAGCGCGCCAATTGACGAGATACCCCATCAACTTCGCCACCATAAAAACGACGCATTTGGCGTTCTTTTTCAGTTTCGGTCACCGGTACAGGTTCCGAAAATATTCGAAAAGTCCGATTATCGATGACACCATCAACACCTTCAATATTTCCAATCATATCATTGTTGAAAACACCGATAATGTCCCATCCCTTTTCTTTAGCGTACGCCGCCAATCCCGCACCTCCAAAAAGTCCTTGTTCTTCGCCCGAAAGACCAACATAAATAATACTGCTTTCAAACTTATATTTTGAAAGGACGCGTGCGGCTTCAATAGTTCCGGCCATTCCTGAACCGTTGTCGTTTGCGCCCGGCGCATCCGATGTGAAATCCATGGTATCGCTGGCTCGGGTATCGATATCGCCACTCATAATAATATATCTGTTTGGATATTTTGTTCCTTTTTGTACGGCAACAACATTTACCACCCACGCATCATGCGGCACTCGATTGTTATTGGCTTTGGTCACAAAATCCTTTTGATAAAATACGTTCAAACAGTTGTTGCAATCTTTAGAAATTGTTTCAAATTCTTGTTTGATCCAACGTCGGGCAGCACCAATACCGCGAGTTGACGAAACGGTGTCGCTAAAGGTGTTGCGCGTACCAAAGTCCACTAATGTTTGTACATCCTTTTTGATGCGATCGGCAGAAACGGCATCAATAATATCATAGATTTTCTGATCGGTTTGCGCGTTTAAATTCATGCCAAGCAGAAATATAGCACTGTATTTAAATAATGTTTTCATTGCAATATTATTAGGTGGATTTATGTTTGAATTATTTTTTGTAGTTGAATTTCACGGTTTCAATACGGCCATCATCTTGCTTGATATCAACATAGATGTTCATTTCATTCGTACTGATTTTCTCAAAGACCATACCTTCAAACACGACTTTGTTTTCGGTAATTTCCTTTAACGGAAAATCGATGGTTTTATCTTTTTCCTCCCAACCTTTAAGATCGTTGCCAAAATGCTTGAGTTGTAAAATCAAGGTGTTTTCTACTTCACGAATAATTTCGATTTCATAAAAAACGACGTTGTTATTTTCGATTAATTTGAAGGTTGCCATCATCGATCCACCCGAAGGCTCGCTCCAATTTTCTTCGGTTTGTCCGCCAAAAGCTTCGCCTTTCCAATTACCGGAAATCCATCGGATGTTTTCGAGTTTGGCTGCTAGTTTTTGATTTTCGAGTTCGCCTACAATGGCTAGTTTTTTTCCATCTGGGCTTACTGTTAATCGGCTGAGTTTCGTTATGCCGTAAGGCTTTAAGGAAGCAATTTCTTTCCATCCGGATTTGGTTTTTGGATTTAATTTGAAAATCATATCCTTCTTGGCCATTAGGATGCTACCATCGGGCAACCAACACATATCTTCAACGTTTGGAAGGGTGGTAGCGATGGTTGTGATTTGACTAGTTTTTGGATTAAAGGATTTTATTTCAGAAGTGCCGTCGGCATTTTTAGAAATAAAACTAATCAGATTTGAATTTGGAATACGATGTAAGGATCGTCCAACATGAGGTGTTATTTTTTTGTTTTGTCCCGTTTTTAGATCGGAAAGATAAAGTGACATAAAATCAGCTTCTAAAACAGAAGATATGATGGTGTTTTTGTCAAACCAAACTTGATAACCAACCACTAAAGTGTCAAAAATAATGGTATTGATATTGTTTTTTAAATCATATTTATAAAGACGTTGTTTGCCGTCCGGATCTAATCGGATGGCAGAAACGGCCTGTTGATTAGGGATTTTTAGTGGGGAATATTCGCCACCTTCGGTATTGCAGATCCATGTTTTTGAATCATTTTTAATGTCGTACTGAATGATATCCGTTTGTCCATTGCGAGTGCCAACATATAAAATAGTGCCATCATCCATAAACGAAGGTTGGTTGTCATAACCTTGATTATCAGAAATATTTTTGAAGTTGGAGAGTTGAAAGTTACCGTTTTTACTATTCAAATCAAATAGAAAAACCTCAGTATTGGGTTGTGCAGAGCTTAAAATAGTACTAAAAGCAAATAAGAATAGAAAATTTGATTTCATCGTTGGCTAGTTTCTATAAAGATATAATTTTTGATTCTAAATTGATCATTAAATTTTGAGAGCAATTTAAGTTGTCAAAAAATATTAGTGATGAGACTATTTTGATCGATTTGAACCGCTGATGTTCAAAAATCAAAAAGCCAATTCAAACTCATGAATTGGCTTTTCTTTGTCAATAAAATGTATGTTAGTCAGACAATTTTAGAAACAATATTTATTTTCAGATTTTAATTTTTCGGCAATAGCATTGCGTAAATCTACAATATCAGGATAGTTGGTGTATTTTACAAAACGTCTCAATCCCATTAATAGCATACGTTGCTCGTCGCCTTCAGCAAATGAAATGATGCTTTCCTTTCCATTTTTCTCAACGATTGAAACGGCATTATACAGATAAAGTTTGGCCATCGCTATTTGTAATTCCTGCTCTTTTTCGCCAAAACGCTTCGCATTTTTCTCTGTTCTCAAAATGGTAGATTCTGCCATATAGATTTCGATAAGAATATCAGAAGCAGCTAAAAGTAGCTGTTGGTGGTTGTCTAAATCTGGTCCAAATTTTTGAACCGCAGCACCAGCGACCATTAAAAATACTTTTTTAAGCTTGGCGATCATTTCCTTTTCTTCAGCAAACAGCTCTGAATAATCAGGCGTGTCAAATGAAGGAATTCCCATTAATTCATCAGCAACAGCTTG
>NZ_DATJCY010000066.1:0-6000 GCF_035577925.1 Gelidibacter sp.
ACTAGTTTTATTTTCTTCTATAAACACATTCTAAATAGCCAACATTTAATTCTTTATTATTTTCTTCAAAAAGTTCTTGTCTTTCTTGTTGATCAAAAATTTGATATTCATCTAGTACTTTTTCTATCCATTTCATTTCCATTTCTCTTGTAAACTTGGATTTAATATTCTGAACCGAATTGGAGAAAATCATTCTTTCGAAATATTGTTCATCAAAAAGTTTTGTTAAATCACTTTCTGTGAAAAAATGTTTATAATACTCGTGCATTCCTGAATCAGAAGATTCACTATAAGAATGTGATCGTGAATGGACTTTAACATAAATTAAAGAACCTTTTTGCGTTCTCGGAATTATCTGAGAAATAATATTTTTACATTCATTTATTGAAAAAAAATGTAAAAAGTCAGAAGCAATAACTAATGAAAATATTTTTAGTGGAATTTCTTTCTCTGGAACTGTAATATTCAACAAATGTAATTTTCCAACATCTTTTCCAGCGTAGGATTCGATTCTTTTTTTTAATAAATTTAATTGGAACTCTTCATTGTCCACTGCAAATATTTCTTTTCCAGTTTTTGAAAACTCTACCAAAAAATTACTTTGTCCACACCCCAATTCAAGTATTGGTCCTTCAATAAATTCTTCTTCAAAATTTCTAAGTAAATTATGACTCTTGTGGATCATTAATTCATTGGGAAGTAAATCATTATATAGCTCCCAATATATTCGTAAAGTTTCGTCCATAATTTAAGCGGTTTGAATTAAAATGCAGATATGGCATTTATTCACCAAGTTAATCAAATTTATTAATTTTTATTGTTTTCTTAAAAACAATGATTAGTGGGTGTTCACAAGCGAATCACACTACGCATTTTTGATTATATAAACCTAACATGTTTTGCTCTATAATGGTCTTCTCATGGACAAATTACTATTAAAAAAGAAACCTCGTTTAAACTGTTTAAAAGAGGTCTGGTTTTGTGGTTTTGTCAAATTATTTTTCAAAAATGGAAGTTGTGCAACAGCTACGCTTGTTAGCTGCTGGGCTTTTCATTTTCTGTAGGTTTAATGTCGTCTAATTTATTTGTAATTCCTTTTTGTAAAAATTCTGAATACTGCCTCAGCTGAATGACTTCAATATTCTTTTTCCATTTGAATTCGGTTAAAATTATAATGCTTAATAGAACTGATCTCCGAATTTCATCATCAGTTTTATCCTGTTTGTTTTCATTATAAACTTCTGCGGTTGTTTGGTTTAAATCAATTACAGAAGAATACAAATTGATGGTATCACTAATTTTCTTTAAGGAATATTTTGCGATGATGTCTTCTGTAATTGGTTTTGTTGAGATGTTTGGCAAGTCAGTCTTTTTGAGAATGAAGAAAGAATCTCTCACAAAGCGTGAACCGTTGAAAGAATAAATATCTGTTTTTTTATATTTATCATCTGAAAGTTCCTGGATATTTAGTTGATTGATAAAGTATTCCAAGTGTATTCCGAAATTTACAATTATGTACGTTTCATCAATTCCAAGCTTGTCAATCGCTTTGAAAAAGTCTTCTGGTTTTAGTAAATATGATATTGAAATCTTGTGAAAGAAAATTTCGCTTAAGCCTTCATTCAAACTCCTTGAAACAACTGATGCCAAGAAAGAATCAAAATCCATGTGATGCACTTCTGGGTTTTCGGAGAAGGCATCTTTGCTTTGAAGCATGCTTTGTCCGTTTACATACCACTTGTCAGCATTGTCTTCCTGTATTTCAGTATCGTTATTTATCGGGTTGAATTTTTCAAGGGCAGCTTCAATGATAGCTTCTGTTGAATTTTCAAACTGCAAGATTTTCTCATTTGATAGGTGTAAAGCCAAGGCGTTCGAATGATAAGCACCTTCAAGAGTAGATTTGAAATTGTCAATAAAAGTTATTGGATATGGTTTTTCATTTTCCTCACACCATTCGGGTGTAATGAAATCAAGATTCAATACTTTCATTAATTCCTTATTCTGCAAATGTTCGATCACTAATTCTTTGAAGAAATCCAGTCCATCAATCCATTGCTTTATTTCTCCTTGTGTTGTTGGTGTTGGTGGAAAGTCAAGCGGTCGCATTGTTATGAGATAGGGATTAATTGTCCATTGCCTCAAAAATAAAATAGCCATGTATGACATTATCCATTTCTTAATGACATAGTCTGCATTTAGTCCACTCAAATCAGGGAAAGGATATTGCTGTGAAATCCAAGTATATTTTCTGTCGTAAGGGTCTCTTACATCAATATAAAACTTGAAAATCTCCTGGATTGATTCAGGTAGCAACTCATACTTCGGTGGGTGGCTTTGTGTATAATTGAAAAATCGCTTAACACAAGTATATCTTGCTTTGTATGTAAGCAGGCCGCCTAAAGCATAATGAAATTCTATGAATTTTTGGCGTTCGGCCTTTCGTTTATCAACTGCCGCTTGGTTGCTGACTTGAAAATTGTTTGCCCTGTTTTCATACTCTGGGTAAATGTATGGCAAACTGTAAGAGTAGTATTGATGGCAAGTTTCCCAATGATTCATAACTAAATCATCTTGCTGATACCTAACTGCAAGAAGTAGATTTCTCCAAAGCCAAGCATAGGTGGTTTCAGAAATTTCTTTTCCTTGCATTTCTCCAAGCAACCAAATTCCTCCAGAGGTTCGGTGTTCCAATAAATAATTTCTCTTCTCTTTGAGTATTGCCAACTCCTCAATTGCTCTGTAAACAGTTTCATAATACAGCTCGGGGTAAACTACTGGTTCATTTGTGAACTTATCACGAACCTTTCTAAAAGCTGTGTAAAAAAAGTCAGAAAGAGTTCTTGAATAGGTTGTCTGTTTTATTCTTATTGATTGCAAAAGCAAATCAGACAACGCTGAAAAATATTTCAAATCAGGTTCAGTTTTCTTCATGCTTCCGTATTAGATAAGGGATGAATTTGGTCATTGTGTAATAAATGAGAATCTTCCTAACGAAGAAGAAAAAGAAAATCACAAGTAGAATCGCATTGAAGCCAACAAGTAGCGAGGCTGAATTTTCAATAAAATAATTCAGGCCATCAATTTTAATAAGTGGAGGCAGTTTCAATGACCATATTACGATAAAAGCCAAGGAAGAATACAAAGAATATGGAAATGCTTTGCTTTCCCATTCTTGGTCAAAAAGTTCAACAATCTTTTCCGAAGAATATTTTTCGTCAAGTCGAGCAATAACTTGTAAAAGTATTGGATATGCAACACCAAGCAGTCCGATAACTATGTAGATGTAAAAGTCAATACTTGCCATTTATTTTTCAGTTTTTTAATTTGGTATAGTCAGTCTAGCCTTGCTGCTAACCCACAAATATGCGAAATTCCAACAGCCTATCCAAACCTAGTATATAGCTATTTATTAATAGTTTACAATACTATACTTTTAAGGATATTTAAAACACAAAACCCTAACGATACTCAAAATACGAAGCCCAAATTTAATCGTGATCTTTTTTAAATCATAAAACATACATCAGCTATTTCCCACAACTCATCCCTACATTCTAGTATAGCTTTCTTTATTATTTTTAATTGCATGTTTCTTATTTTTACCAAACTATTTTAAAAAAATGGAAGTTGTGCAATAGCTACTGCTTGTTATAAACAGTGCTTTCTATTTAGAAATTTCCCAACGCTTATCAATAGAAACTGCTTTTTGATTGTAGTTCCCTATAATATGTTTTATTCCTTTTATCAAGCCATAACCGGCAGCTCCAGTTAAAATTGGAACTGCAGCAACAACTACGGTTCCTGCGGCAGCTCCAGCACCAACAAATCCTCCAATAGTAGCTAATCCAGACATAATTCCAGCACCTGATAATCCCGCAGTGCCCAATCCACTAACAACAGCGGTAATACTTGCAAACCCAATTCCAGCACCACTTACAACACCAAGATTTTCAGAATATTTCTCTTTTTCAGTATTGCTCAATTTTGAATATTTCACAAAGCCTAGCGCAATTAATATTCCTGTTTGTTTAATCATTTCATCACTTGGGATACTTTGATTTTTTAATAATCTTTCCAAAGTGGGAATTGTGCAGTCCATTACTTTTGAAATTTTTCGAACTTCTAGTTTATTTTCACTTATATAGGACTCTAAAATTTGGCTGTAATTTTCTTTAGTGATTTGCATTTTGATTAGTATTTTTTAAATATTCTGAGTGACGTTTTTTATTTCACCCCCGTATTTAGTGATTTTCAAACAGGTTGCATTTTACTTATTCGAGCATCCAAATTAGCGATTTGCTTTGAAGGTCGAGTAACTTTCTTATCTGGTCCAAGCACTTGTATATTGTTGGCGGACTGTATTGTTGTTTTTTGTAAGTATATTCCAAAGTATTGTTGCTAGTTTCTGTGCTGAAGCTGATACAGCTACTGCTCGGCCTTGTCTTTATGCAATTCAAGTCTATAAATCTACAAAAATTGAAAAGAGTTCTCAATATGCTTCAATAGAAGTGTTTAACACAGGTTAAACAAAGTGCCCATTCAATGCATCCAAATATAATTGAAAGCAATACCACATCCTTGCGGGAAACCGCACAAACCATTTTTTATGTGTAAAACAAGAAAATAATGCAGTGAAATTGAAAAGCTAAAAGAAATAAGTTAAAAAAATGCTATAGAAAATAACGTTTTTTTAGAGAATTTAATTCAGTAATTGTATTTTTACTAGTATCAAATAAATAATAAAATAACTTAAATTGATTGAAATAGCTGAGCGATCAAATAGATGACAAATATTATAATAGCAAGAAAAGCACCACCCAACAAACTACCCCAAAGCTTATTGGAGTAATTATCAAAATAATTATTGGGAGTGTAACACGAAGTGTGTCAGTTCCTATTTTCCTAGATTGGGGTCTAGACTCCAATCTAGGAAAATAGGATTTTTTTACGGCTGTAATCTATCGCCAAATTTAATATAAAGTTGAGACATTGTCAATCCCCAATTATGAATAGGCATAGTCCATTTTTTTGAGACCTCTTTAATAGCTAGGTATATTAATTTTAATAAGGATTCTTCACTAGTAAAAGCACCCTTTGTTTTAGTTACTTTTCTCACCTGTCTATGCATAGCTTCAATAGCATTCGTGGTATAGATAGCTTTTCTAATGTGAGGATCAAAATCAAAATAAGTAGACAAATGTTCCCAGTTGTCTAACCATCCTTTAGCGGCTAAAGGATACGTTTTTGCCCACTTTTCTTCGAACTCTAAAAGCCTGTCATAACCTTGCTCTTCACTTATAGCTGTATAAATGGGCTTAAGATCCGCTGCAACTGCTTTCTTATCTTTATGTGGTACAAAGCGAAGACTAGTTCTTATTTGATGTACAATACATAGTTGAACTTGTGTTTTAGGAAACACTGCTTGAATAGCTTCTGGAAAGCCTTTTAATCCATCTACACAGGCTACAATAATATCTTGAACACCGCGATTTTTCAGATTGGTTAAAACAGACAACCAAAACTTAGCACCCTCTGTTTCTGCTAAATAGACACCAATTAATTCTTTTTTACCTTCTTGATTAATTCCTAATATATTATACACGGCAGTGGGTGTAACGCTTCCTCCTTTTTTTACTTTGTAGAACATACAATCTAAGAAAACAAAAGGATAGATGGACTCTAAGGGGCGTTCTCGCCATTCTTTCATAGCAGGTATTACTTTGTCAGTAATACGAGAAATCTCAGTAGCAGATATTTCCATGCCATACATTTCCATGATGTAACTTGCTATATCCCTGACACTACTCCCTTTAGCGTATAAAGCTATTACATTTTCCTCTAACTGATCGGTTATAATAAGCTGACGTTTAGGTAATATTTGAGGTTCAAAAGTCCCATTTCGATCTCTACTAGTTTCTAGTTCAAAAGCACCAGATTGCATACTTCGAACCGTTTTAGTTGCTTTACCATTACGGCGATTAGCTATCCCTTTTGCCT
>NZ_DATJCY010000067.1:0-3386 GCF_035577925.1 Gelidibacter sp.
TTCCAACAGCTACGCATGATCTGCAAGATATCCATGAAACCTTAGATGCGTTTGATGCAATTAGAACACGTTTAGAAAACGGAACCTATAAAAGATTGTCGGCATCCGTTGCGGCAGCCATGGGAGAGTAATACCCCAAAAGATATCAAAGATAACTATAAGAAAACGGCTGTAAATAAATTTTGCAGCCGTTTTCTATTTTGAATGAATTGTTTCTAAATATGGTATAAGTTAATTTTTTAAGTTTACTTCTTAATTTATATAATGATGACCATGAAATACCCATCAAAAGTTTCCTACGGATTATTGATTTTTATTTTTCTGATTTTCTTTGCACCTTTAAGTTATGAATTATTCAATGACGGAGTTCAAAGTAAATTCAATAGTGGAATCGTTGGATTAATCGGGTTTCTTTTGATTCTCTTTGCTTTAGTTTCACATCTTTTCTTACAAACATTTTATATAATTGATGGTAGTCAACTCAAAATAAAATGTGGTTTTATTTCTTACAAACCCATCGAAATAAAGCATATAACTGAGATATCTGCAACTCATAGTTTAGCAGCTTCGCCCGCACCGTCATTTGACCGTATTGAAATCAAATATGGGAAATTTGGCACTATAATAATTTCACCAAAAGACAAATTTAGTTTTGCCAATCACCTTTTAAATATAAATCCAAATATCAAAAACAACCTATTACAATACAAATAGATCTATTGTCATCTATTTAATTTGGATTTAGCTTTTATTTGCGACCATTTTTTTTACAATTTGATCTAAAATAACTTTATAAAGCGGAAGGAAAAATATTGCATTTATTATCATTTTAAAAAAATAATCGACCGTGGCAATTTCAACAAGATTTTCTGCAAGATAGGTGTCTGAAGTTTTGTAAAAAGCAATGAAAAAAAAGACAAATGTGTCCAATAAATTCCCAAAAATTGCGGAAGCGAATGGGGCATGCCACCATTGTTTATGTTGTCTTAGTTTATTAAACACATAAATGTCCAAAATTTGCCCTACCACATAAGCTGAAAAACTAGCGACTGCAATTCGTGCCACAAAAAGATCAAAATGAAAGAAAGATTCGTATCCCAACCAGATGCCATGTCTAAAACCAACCGTTATCACATACGAAATCACCAAAGCAGGAAGCATGGCGTAAAAAATAATTCGTCGGCCTAATTTTGCACCAAAAAGACGTACGGTCAAATCGGTAGCCAAAAAGATAAATGGAAACGTAAAGGCGCCCCATGTGGCCTTAACACCAAATACGGTAATTGGGAATTGCACCAAATAATTACTTGAGGCGACAATTAATATATGAAACGCCGCGAGTAAAAGTGCAATCCTCTGAATTTTTGTGGAGGAGATCATGTGTTTCTTAGTTTTTTAACGTGGGAGAATTTCGAACCACGTGCCTCGTTTTAAACAAAAAGGAGGAGGCGCAAGTTACTTCCTTTTTTGTTCATATAATTATGGATAGCTATCAAATTTCAGGAGGTTTAAAATCTTGAAATTAAATAAAATTTCTATCAAGAATTTTTTAATTCATTTTGTTTGATCCGCTTATTACTGATTTTGTAAATGATCAGAATAACTATCAATAAACCAATTTGCGATAAAATGGTTTCTAGTGTTGGATAAAAACCCAACCAATCAATTCGGAATAGGGAAGGGATTCCAGTTACCGAAACCCAACCACTTTCTTGGAGTGAGTGAAAACCTTTGCCCATAAGAATAATGGCCAACAACAAAATAATCCATGACGAATAACGGAACAGCTGCTGCACTGGGATTCTTTTGGAATATTTTTGAAACAAATAAACCATCAATCCTATGCAGATTACTGCCATCAAAGTGCCTAAACCTATGGCCGATTTGTTTTCTGGATTTGTATCTAAGTTGATGGCCTGTAAAAACAGAATGACTTCAAAAACCTCACGAAACACAACCATAAACGAAAATGCGGCAAGACCAAACATTTTATCTTTATGAAGATAACGTCCAACTTTGTTCTCGATAAATGCTTTCCATTTTTTTGTATGTGAATGGTTATGTAACCAAAATCCAACATATATTAATACAAAAACAGCGAATAATGCAATTAGACCTTCCATTATCTCTCTGTTTTTTCCACCAAATTGAATAATATAATCTGACAAAAACCAACCCGCTATTCCAAAAAGAACCGCTGTAATCCATCCGCCATGAAGCCACGGTAATGCTTTTTTAACGCCCGATGTTCGGATTAATGCCAACACCACAGCCAGTATCAAAAAGGCTTCAAGACCTTCGCGCAGCATAATGGAAGCTGCCATTATAAAAGTCATCCAATAGCTCAATTTATGGCTTTGGAGTAGTTCGTTGGCTTGATCAATTAATACTAACGCTTTTTCAGTTTCTTCTTGAAGAATTTCAACACCTTTATCTTTCTCGATCACTTGTCTGACTTTGAGCATTTGCTGTTCAATTTTTTGGGTAAATGCTGGGTCGTTGGCATTTAAACGGGTTTCTACCGGTTCAATACCCTCCAAATAAGCGGTCAAAGCATGGTTGCGCGCCAATGATTTATTACCTTCACTATAGCTTTTTAAAGCTGCATTTAGTTGCTCTTTGGCGATTGCCAAGCTGTTATCGGCTTCATTTCCAGTTGGGGCCAATAATCGTAAGGCTTTTAATTGCTCGTCTGCGTGATCTGAGTTTTCGGAAAGACTGGTCAGTAGTTCATCATCAGAATAGGTGGCCACAGCTTTTAAGTTGATATTAGAATATGCGGCTTCAAAAAAGGCTTTTAGAGCTTCGCCATCGGTTTCATTATCATCAAATCGTAGTCCTTTGATATAAAAAGCCAAATCCCAAAGTTGTACTTCGGTCAATTCTGAAAAGGCGCGCATAGTGGTGCCGGTTACCCCTAATTTTATCGTATTATAAGCTTGAAAAGGGGATACTTGGCGCATTAAGTCGGAATCATGAAAATTGCTGGGCGCAGGATCTTGACCTTCTGACAGTTCGCCATCACCATAACCTTTGCTGCCATGGCACGACGCACAATGAATGGCGAAAAGTTGCTGGCCTTGATAAACATTTGGCCAAATGGCAGGTGCAGTTTCAATGCCGGTTATTTCAATAAGGGTATTTCGTATGTGTCTGGCGAGATCGGCAACTTCAGTATCCGGTTTTTTTTCTTTGATTGAACGTTTTAATTGTTCTAAAGTGTCGAGTAAGGTTTTATTTTCTTTGGGCAGAAACGCTCCTTCTTTGGTTAAATCGTAGGCTTGCCATGAAAACTCCAACATTTCCTCATATTCATCAGCATTTACAATTTCTCCATTTTGGACACCTTCAGGATAATCTCTCGCAATATAATCCAGTAGATGGAC
>NZ_DATJCY010000068.1:0-4870 GCF_035577925.1 Gelidibacter sp.
CTAATCACAATTTGAGCTTCGTCTATATTCTTATTAGCAATTTCCAAGGCGTTCAATAGCGCTGCCGCAGAAATGATGGCTGTACCATGTTGATCGTCGTGCATCACCGGAATATCCAGTTCTTCCTTTAAACGCCGTTCAATTTCAAAAGCTTCGGGAGCTTTAATATCTTCAAGATTTATACCTCCAAAAGTTGGAGCAATCATTTTGACGGTTTGGATGAATTCTTCAACATTTTCGGTACCAATTTCAATGTCAAAAACATCAATATCAGAAAAAATCTTAAAAAGTAAGCCTTTACCTTCCATGACTGGTTTTGATGCCTCTGGTCCAATATTTCCTAAACCTAAAACTGCCGTTCCGTTAGAAATTACAGCAACCAAGTTGCCTTTGGCAGTATATTTATAAACATTATCAACATTTTTTGCAATTTCTAAACACGGCTCTGCAACGCCTGGCGAATAAGCCAATGACAAATCGCGCTGCGTGGCGTATTTTTTTGTAGGTACCACTTGGATTTTGCCCGGTGTTGGTTTTGCATGATATACTAGTGCCTCTCTACGTTTACTCTGCTTGCTCATAAGAATTTAATATTTTTGATAAAAAAACAAAGGTAAGTGTTTTATAAGAAAACAAAACTGACATTAATTGGTTTTGAAATAAAATTATTGAATCGCTAAATTTAAAATTAACTGCTAGAATATTTAAGAGTGTTTTTAAGCCAAACTAAGATTGACCAATATGGCTAAACAACGTTATGTCTTCATATTATATCCTGATTTACGTTACTATTTCATCTTTTTAAGCTAATCAATTGATTTATATTTGTAGCGAAGTTGTCATACTCCTTATGGATGTAAAAAAAATTATTGTTGCCCTTTTTCTTTTAGGCACTCAAGTTCTTGCTGTTGCCCAAGTACCTAACACTGAAAAGGACTCAACGAACATGTATCAGAAAATTGAGGATTATTCACAAAAAAGTAAATTCACAAAAAAACTCTATAATCTTGTTTTTAGATCGACCGCTAAAAAACCGGTAAATACTCCTGAAAACCTTTCCAGACAAAACTTTGCACCTTTTGAAGGTAAAATCATCCGTAATATCTCGATTAAAAGTAATGATCCGTTTGGTTTTTCATTTACAGACAGTACACAAACAGCCAATAGTTGGATAGAAAAAACAGGAAACTTTATACATATTAAAACAAAACCCTTTGCAATAAGAAACATACTACTGATAAAAGAAAACACCCCGCTCGATACGTTTTTACTAAATGAAACAGAGCGTTTAATCCGTTCACAAAGTTTTATCAGACGTGTTCAAATTACAGCCAATCCTACAAATACTTCGAAGGACTCCGTCGATGTTCATATTGAAGTTCTGGACTCATGGAGTATGATTCCTAATGCATCGCTATCATCTTCAAAAACGAAAATAAAATTAAGAAACCGAAATTTTCTTGGTTTTGGACATGAATTTAATAATGATCTAATTAAAAGTTTAGAAAACAACAGATATGGCTATGAGATGAACTATAGCATTCCAAATATCAAAAACACTTTTATAGAAACCACCATGGCCTACAAACACGATCTTGATGGCTATTATGAGAAGGTCCTAAACATTGAACGTCCTTTCTATTCACCCGTAACCCGATGGGCAGGAGGCATCTACCTTGACGAACAGTTTAGAAAAGATTCTTTGCAAAACGCCAATCATGAATCGGGCTTACAAAATTTTAAATACCATACTCAAGATTTTTGGGCCGGCCATGCGTTTAAAATCTCTGGTGGTCAATCGGAAAGAGAACGCAGTACAAACGTCATTAGCAGTTTGAGATATTTGCATGTGGGTTATAAAGAACGCCCTACGGTTGCTTATGATAGCATTGGGTATTTTGCCAACGAATCCTTTTATTTGGGAGGTATGGGGATTGCTTCACGACAGTTTATAAGAGATAGTTATATTTTTAGGGATGGCACTATTGAAGACGTTCCTGTTGGTGCAATTTTTGGGTTAACGGGAGGCTATCAACGAAAAAACCAAAGTAATCGGATGTATTTGGGCCTTAAGATTTCGCATGGCAATTATTTTAATTGGGGTTATCTGAGCACTAATTTTGAAGTTGGAACTTTCGTCAACCACAGTCATTTGGAGCAAACCACAATTTCTTTGCAGGCCAATTACTTTACCAATTTAATTTCACTGGGCTCCTCCTGGAAAATGCGCCAGTTCGTAAAACCTCAAATCCTCATTGGTACTAACCGAATGCCATCGCCAGGCGACAGGATTACCATTGATCATGACAACCGATTTAAGGGTGTTTATGACAACCAATTTGATCTTAAAAGTGGTGCTGGCATACAGGGATTTGACAGTAATTTAATGGGTACAAAAAAATATGTGCTATCGTTGCAAACACAATTTTACTCGCCTTGGGAACTTCTCGGATTTCGGTTAAACCCCTATGTGAACGTGAGTGCAGCAATGTTAGCAGAAGAAAGTGTTTCGATTTTTAAAAGCAAATTATACACTTCGATTGGTGCTGGCGTGATCATCAGAAATGACTATTTAGTATTTAATTCCTTCCAATTATCGTTTTCCTTTTTTCCAAAAATCCCTGGGGTTGGCAATAATATTTTTAAAACGAATGCTTTTGAAACCAAAGATTTTGGATTTCAAAGTTTTGAATTGGGAAAACCAACGCCCGTTTGGTATAATTAATCCTTCAAAAACGCGATATTCCGTTTTAAACCAGAAAATTTTGTTCTTTTGACTGCAGATTTTTTAAAAAGCTCACTAAAAACATCTTCTGTAATTTCTTCCCAATCTTGTTTGGTCATTGACAATAAATCGGGATGTGGATTAAATAAAGGTTCACTATGTGCTTTTGAAAAACGATTCCACGGGCAAACATCTTGGCAAATATCGCAACCAAACATCCAGTCGTCAAATTGACCTTTGAAATCACTAGGAATGCTATTTTTCAGTTCGATGGTCAAATAAGAAATGCATTTACTGCCGTCCACCACATAAGGCTCAGTAATAGCTTGTGTTGGACAGGCATCAATACATTTGGTGCAAGTTCCGCAATGATCGGTGGTTGGCAAATCGTATTCAAGATCTAAATCGATAATTAACTCTGCAACAAAATGAAACGAACCTCTTTGTTGGGTTAATAAAAGCGTATGCTTTCCTACCCAACCCAATCCTGATTTTGCCGCCCAAGCTTTATCCAAAACAGGTGCGGAATCAACAAAAGCTCGGCCATGGACCTCGCCGATTTCCTCATGAATAAAATTTAAAAGTGCTTTGAGCTTATCCTTGATAATAAAATGATAATCGGTACCGTAAGCATATTTTGATATCTTAAAAGTATCTTGAATTTGAGTTTCTTCTGGAAAATAATTTAACAATAATGAAACGACACTTTTTGAATCTTCGACCAACTTGGTAGGATCGAGCCGTTTGTCAAAATGGTTTTCCATATACTGCATTTCACCATTCATCTTATTATTTAACCATTTTTCAAGTCGTGGGGCTTCTTCTTCCAAAAATTGTGCTTTACTAATACCACAAGAAATAAAACCAAGGCGTTTGGCTTCGGTTTTTATAAGTTGGCTATATATTGCTTTTTTGCTCAATTTTTATTCAATTGCCTTTTTTCAAATCTTAAAAAGGCATTTTTAGGTTTTAGAGTAATCAAAGGAATAATTTCGATGGTTTAAAATTCCGGAAAAATGCGATAGGTTTTGACCAATTCGTTAATAGCAATAATCATCTCAAACATAGCAAAATTATTGCCGATGCATTTTCGTGGGCCAGCACCAAAAGGAAAATACTGAGAAGAAAACTTACGATCACCTTCTGCAAAACGCTGTGGCAAAAACTGTTCTGGCCTATCCCATAAGTCTGGATGACGATGGATTTCATAAATGGAAAACAGAACATTAGAGCCTTTCTTGAAAACCATATCGTTAAATTCGTCATCACTTAAATTTACTCGATCTATAACATGAACCGGCGGATACAAACGCATGGTTTCTTCAATGACCTGACGGCATATTTTTGAAGCATTGACTTCTGCCATTAAATCCCCTTTTGTAGAATTTTCTAAATGCTCTAGATAAATTTTATCTTGCCATTCGGGATGTTGGGCTAAAAGCTGTGCTATAAATGTTAAGGCATTGGATGTGGTTTCATGACCTGCAGTAAAAAGAATTAAGATTTCATCAATAAGCTGTTCTTCTTCCATACAACTACCATCGTCATAACGCGCTTGCAAAAGCATATCCAACAAATCGTCATGATGTACTTCTGACTTACGGCGGCTATTGACAATCCGTTTAAGGATTTGCCGTGCTTCATCCATAAGATTCAGATGTTTTTTTATAACACCACTAAATTTGAACCATCCTGCCAAATAGGGTTGTCTGAGTTCTTTGACCAACATATTTTGGGCAGCTTCGGTGATAAACTGTAATCGGCTAATATCTTCATCACTGGCCGCACTACTGAACAATGATTTAACTACGGTTTGAAATGCCAAATCATTAAAAACAGGAAAAACGTCAATCGTGACGCTAGGTTGAAAAATCTTGTATTCCTTTAAAATTGCCGCTTGTATCTTATCCAGTAAATTCGTCAAATACGTCTTATGAAAAGCTGGTTGGATCAATTGCCGTTGCTTCTTCCAAGATTCGCCTTCAGAAGTCAACAAACCTTTACCTATATATTTTGCTAAATCTTGTGTTTGGATTTTGGTTTTAGCATAGTTTTTATGATTTTTTTGAAGAACATATTCTGCAAAAGATGCATCACGCGAAAAAATAATTTCGGTCGAAAAACCAATCTTCAATTTGAAAGTAT
>NZ_DATJCY010000069.1:0-6622 GCF_035577925.1 Gelidibacter sp.
ACCATTGCCACGGGCCACGCCATGATGGGTTGGTCATTGGGTGCTGCTACTGGTAAGCTCGTTTCGGAAGTGATTTCAAACAAAAAAACGACATTGGATCTCGATGCGTTTGATCCAGATAGAACATTTTAGGGTAAATAATTAATTTTGATCGGTGTTTTATTCTCGCGGAGGCGCAAAGGCGCAGAGTTGATTGAATAAGTTTTGAAAGGGAAATAAGTTTTAATCAGAGAAACTCAGTGTCATCAGTGTTTTATTCCCGCAGAGGCGCAAGGGCGCAGAGTTGATTGAATAAGTTTTGAAAGGGAAATAAGTTTTAATCAGAGAAACTCAGTGCCATTCTGTTGAATCAATGTCATCAGCGTTCCAGCAATGAAATTGAAATCTATGTTGAAATCGAAATTGATCCTGATAGATGTATATAGGAGTTGAAAATTAGTATAATACGTTTAATAAGTGTCCAAAATACTTTTCTGTGAATCTCCGTGCCAGCTCTACGAATCTCTGTGAAATAACTTTCGCAAAGGCGCCAAGTCTCAAAGAAATCATCAGTGAAAATCTGTGTAATCGGTGTCCAAAAATCAGTTTCATATTTTCGTAGAGTAGTAGCAGTCTTAAATATTCAAAGAAGACCGGTCTTTTTTAAAATAATGTTTAATTTTGAACAGAAATAAAAATCTGTGCCAATCTGCTTAATCGGCGTCACTCGCCTGAACGAACGGGCAGGTCAGCGTTCTATTCTCGCAGAGTCGCAAGGACGCAAAGAGTTGATTGAATAAATTTTAATCAGAAAAACATCAGTGTCAATCTGTTAAATCAGCGTCATCTGCGTTCTTTTTCACACAAAGTGAATGTCAATTTTTAAAATAAAATAATTCATGAAAACAATCGGAATAGGTGGAAGTACAATTGAAGCCGAATTAAATGCAATAACTCCCACTGCACATTTGATCAACCCAATACAAAAAAGTGAGTTTTATGCACGGATAGACAAAGCTTGTAAATTGATGCAAGAGCAAAATGTACAGGTCATGTATGTTCATGCTGGCACCAATTTGTATTATTTTACAGGAATGAAGTGGAGTTCCAGTGAGCGTATGGTTGGTGCCTTATTGTTTGCTGATGGATCATTGCATTATATCGCACCCACTTTTGAAAAAGGTACGGTACTGGATTTTATGTTGATTGAAGGCACAGTCCATTGTTGGGCAGAACATGAAAGTCCGTATCAATTATTTGCGCAGATATGTTCTGAAAATGGAGTAGATGGCGGCGTGGTTTTTATGGATGAAAGCACCCCATTTTTTATTACCGATGGGATTGCAAAAGCACATTCAAAATTTAAACTTGTTAATGCCAAGCCTATAACTGCGGGATGTAGAATGATAAAATCTGAAGCTGAAATTGCTATCATTCAGAACATCATGAATATCACCTTAGAGGTCCAAAAAGCTGTCGCCCGAATATTATATGCTGGCATCAGTGCTAAAGAGGTGACAGACTTTATCCACGAAGCCCATAAACGTCATGGTGTTGCATCGGGATCCTATTTTTGTATTGTATTGTTTGGTGTGGATAGTTCTTTTCCACATGGTGTAAAATCGCCTAAAAACTTGGAAGATGGTGAAGTTGTACTTGTAGATACCGGCTGTCAACTGCATGGTTATATTTCAGATATTACACGAACGTACGTGTTTGGTGAAATCAACGAAACGCAAAGACGTATCTGGAATATAGAAAAAGAAACTCAGCTGGCCGCTTTTAATGCCTCACAGTTAGGCAATACATTATCTTCGGTTGATGATGCCTCGCGAATGGTTCTGGAAACTCACGGTCTAGGTCCTGATTATGATTTGCCGGGACTGCCACATCGTACAGGACATGGTATCGGGTTGGATATTCATGAATGGCCTTATGTGGTTAGAAATGAAGAGACGACTTTAGAATCTGGAATGTGTTTTAGTATCGAACCTATGATTTGCGTGCCCAACCAATTTGGCATTCGTCATGAAGACCATGTGTATATGACCCAACAAGGACCAAAATGGTTTACGGAACCTATGCTTTCAATTGAGAATCCTTTTGGAATATAGTTTTTAGGGCTTTATCTTCTCAATAAAACAGATGATGGATGTTTTTATTTAATTATCAGTAAATTATGTTTTTTTCATTTCTGTAATCTGAAGGCGTTCGTTTCTTAATTTCTTTAAATTGCCGATTAAAATTAGAAATGTTTTTAAATCCCGATTCATATGCAATTTCAGCAATGGTGAATTGGTTTTTTGAAAGCAATAACTTGGTGGCATGTTCTACGCGTAATTCGGTTAAAAACTGAAAATAAGTTTTGTTGGTTCGTTTCTTAAAGTATTTGCAAAATGCGTTTTTGGTCATGTTGGCCTTATCGGAGACCTCTTCTAAAGTAATATTGGTGGTAAAATTGGTCATTGTAAATTCAAAAATATCACGCATTCTGTTGCCTTCATCATCCGAGTATTTTTTTTCATATATAAAAGAGGACAAACTTTTGTATTCACATAAAGATCCAAATTTTAGTAATTTCAATAAAATTAAAAATTGATCAAATTTTTCGGCCGATCTTAATTCCAAAAATAAATCGGCCATTTTTTCTTTCTCTGAGATAGCTTTGAAACCATGTGTTGCCCTATTAAAAAAAGGCTGTAACATTTTGGTTTCTTCCAGTTCGAAAAAATTTTTTCCAAACGATTTTTTAGTAAAAAATAAACTGAGCATTTCAGATTTTTTAGGAATACTAGCGTCACTTTTAAAAATATGGGGTAAATAGCTTCCAATAATGATAATATCATTGGGTTTGTAATAATTGACCGTATCGCCAACAATGAGTTTGCCCTCGCCTTCAATAATAAAGCTCACCTGAATTTCTTCATGTTGATGTAATTTATCATAAAACAGATCTCCAATATCTTCTTGATAGACCAAGGCATCGTGTTCTGGTTTGGGTATTTTAAACGGAAGTACTTTCATAAAATCAAAATTAACAGCTTATCCAAAGCGTACTTTTACAATAGGTTATCTTTATAATGAGGCTCAAATTTCAGGCTTTTATTGTGAATCATAGCTTATACTATTCAAAAATAGTAATATTTATATCATATAGGGTAATATAGTATTAATGATTGATAAATTAGAACTATACGTCCATGTCTTTGTTGTATAACTTTGTTGTTTAATTATTAACATTAATAAAAACTGAAATTTATGAGCGTAAAATGGGAAGGCATTATGCCAGCAGTCACAACAAAATTTAATGACGATGATACTTTAGATTTTGCGATGTTTGAAACAAATATTAAAGCACAATTGGATGCTGGTGTTCATGGTATTGTTTTAGGTGGTACTTTAGGTGAAGCCAGCACTTTGACAGAGGCTGAAAAACGGAGTTTGACAAAAACAACCGTTGACATGGTAAAAGGTAAAGTACCTGTTATGATTACTCTTGCAGAGCAATCCACCAAAGGCGCCATAAAAGCTGCAAATATGGCTGAAGAAGATGGTGCATCAGGTTTGATGATGTTGCCACCAATGCGTTATAAATCTACCGATAGAGAAACTATTGAGTTTTTTAATGCTGTTGCAAAAAACACGTCTTTACCAATAATGGTGTATAACAATCCAGTAGATTATAAGATTGAAATTACCCATAAAATGTTTGATGAATTATTAAAACATGACAATATCGTAGCTGTAAAAGAGTCCACTCGTGATACGATGAACATCACCCGAATCAAAAATCGTTTTGGCGACCGTTTAAAGATTATGACGGGTGTTGATACGATTGCTTTTGAAAGTATGGTTCTTGGCGCCGATGGTTGGGTAGCTGGTTTGGTTTGCGCATTTCCTGCTGAAACCGTTGCTATGTATGAGTTGATCAAAGCTGGTAGAATAAATGAAGCTCGTGATATCCACAGATGGTTTATGCCATTATTTGAGTTGGACATTGTTCCAGAATTGGTTCAAAATATAAAATTGGCTGAGGTTTACACAGGTCTAGGTACCGAAAACGTACGTGCACCACGTTTACCACTTATTGGTGATGAAAGAGTATCTGCTATTAAAGTTATTGAGGATTGCTTGAAAACAAGACCAACTCTACCAGATTATAAAAATTTATAGTACTCTTTTTATATTTAGCATTCATTGGTTAGAATGGATCCGAATGCAATCAAGAATCTCATTAACTAATTTATTTTAGGTAGTGGGATTTCTTGGCTTCATGAGTTTTCATTACAATTAGTTGATGACCGTTATGCAAAGATTGAAGGAGCCATTAAAAATAACCATTAAAAACCTTATGATTTATGAAAAATATAGTTCAAATTGATGCCGATTTTATTGAGAAAAGCACAAATTTTCAAAGCTTGATTAGCGACTTGGAAATTATGTTTGCAGACAAAGAGCTTTTGGTGCCCATGCGCCACCATCACGATTTTCCTAATCCTGAGGTTGGGATGGAATCCACTTTGTTGCTCATGCCAGCTTGGAATCCAGGAAAAAATGCTGGTGTAAAGATAGCTACAGTCAGTCCTGCCAATGGTAAATTTGATTTGCCAGCCATTCAAGCCGTTTATATTTATTTAGATGCTTTAAAAGGTTCTATAAAAGCAATTATAGAAGCTAAAAGTTTAACGGTAAAACGTACCGCTGCGGCATCTGCATTGGCTTCGAAATTTTTAAGTAGAAAAAACTCTAAATCGCTGTTAATGCTTGGTACAGGAGCATTATCGCCAAATCTGATTAAAGCCCATGCGAGTGTTAGGCCTATAGAAGAGGTTTTTGTTTGGGGTCGGAATTTTGATAAGGCAAAAGCTATTTGCGATGCCTTAAGTGGTGAGCGTTTTAAAATAACGCCCATAAAAAATATCGAAGACAAAATTAGTGAAGTTGATATTATTTCATCGGCCACTCTTTCGGGGACGCCGATTGTTCTTGGTAAATTTTTACGACCGGGGCAGCATGTGGATTTAGTTGGGGCTTACCGTCCAGATATGCGTGAAGCAGATGATGATGCCATAAAAAAATCAAAAGTTTTTGTTGATACTTTTGAAGGTGGATTGAAAGAAAGTGGCGATATCGTAATTCCGTTAAAAACTGGAATATTGGCAAAAGAAGATATCAAGGCCGATTTGTTTTCAATGGCGTTAAATAAATCGTATTCAGGAAGAGATAGTGATGACAATACTGTAACTTTATTTAAATCTGTAGGACATGCTTTAGAGGACTTAGCTGCTGCAACCCATTATTATGATTTGTTTATGAGATAAAAATTTCTAAAAACCAATAAAAAGAGATGACAATCTGATTCAAACCAATTGCAGTTCGTTTTTATTTAGTTGACAAGGGGAGTCTAAAACCTAGGGTAATTGGGTTTAAAGCGATATTTCTTTTTCAAACACGAATATATTTTAAACCACAGTCGGTATAATAATCGGCTGTGGTTTTTTTGTTTATTTGGTTTGTGTTGTGAGAGTATATTTATATCTGCAAAAAGACTTCTTGTCATTTAGATTATACATTTATCTTATAGCCTAGTTCAACTTCACTGGCCACCTGACCACCCTCTATACCCCAGTTTTCTGGAGAAGCTTCCCTCAAAAGTATGAGTACATGGTCCTTAGGAATTCCTAAAGGTTCTAAGTTATCCACAATACTTTTGAATAAACTTCTTTTGGCATCAACTGAACGACCACTATAAGCATCAATATTGATGTAGGTGTAATATTCTGGCTTAGTTAAATTGGTTGGGCAGGCAAACCTGTCTGGCGAATGACTTACCAATCTTACAACCTTATCTGATGGCAGAATTTTGAATGCTGTTTGTAGCGCAGAATGGATCGCATCAATTATTTTAACCCCTTCTTCCTTGCTATAATCTTTTCGAACTTCTATTAAAACGCTTGGCATATTTTATGTTTTTTAATTTTATTTCTTTTTTTATTATTTATATGATAGATGTAAACTTACTTTACTATTGGTGCAGTATTAATATTGTTGATTAGTCCTAATTATTTAAGGACAGCGAGTCAAATATATACGCTTTAATTATATAATAGTATTGAAATGTGTTTGTTGGCGTTAAAAATGTTGCGATTGGGTAATATAGTATTATGAAAGGCTAAGATGTGAGAAAAAGATATAGATCATTCTGATTATTTTTGAGTAAATAGTACATACATATGAGAGCAGTATTTTTAAAATTAAATGTGTTTTTCTTAATTGTTTTTTTAGAGCGATTATCATAAAAGCTAAATAATTAAAGCCTATCCAACTTTCTACAGATGTATCAAATCTGTTGAGCAACGACCTAAAACTATCCAACAAGCATTGGTTCTTTCAATTATATGTCGCTCATTATAAAGCAACTGGTCAAGATATTCATCCCTATCTGTGTTTCCATTTCTTTTATTAAAATAAACATTGGCGTTTATCTCTTTTCTCTCACAATAAAGCCCAAACAATAGAGGAAAGTTCGTTTCACCTAATCATACTCAAATTACAAAACGGTTACATGAGTTTGCTACAGAATTCCAAAAAATCAAATCGCGTTCGGAATTAGGGGAGCAAACTTTTAATAGCATTATCCTAA
>NZ_DATJCY010000070.1:0-1561 GCF_035577925.1 Gelidibacter sp.
ATGATTAATGTAAAAGTTTAGTGACTGAGCCCAGCAGATCACGGATGGTTGTGGTGTTGGAAGGTTGACTATATATAACTGAAAGCAAATAGATGACGATATTATTTTGGATTTGTTTCTTTATTATTTTCTATACCTATATAGGTTATGGGATACTCATTTATTTTATAATTCGATTGAGAAGAGCAATTTATGGGAAAAGAAAACCTTTATCTGCGAACGTTCAGGAGCTTCCTAGTTGTTCTTTAGTAATCGCAGCCTATAATGAAGCTGCGTGTATCCGACAAAAGATTGAAAATACACTTAGCTTATCCTATCCATCCGGATTGTTAAAAATTTATATCGTAACGGATGGTTCATCCGATGGTACTCCTGATATCATTAAAGAATATCCAAATATTATTGTTTTGCATCAGCCTGAACGACAAGGCAAAATAGCGGCTATAGATCGGGTCATGAAAATAATCGATTCAGAAATTGTTGTTTTTACTGATGCCAATACTATTCTGAATAAAGACGCTCTGCTTGAAATTTGCAAGTGCTATGTAGATCCATCCGTCGGCGCTGTCGCGGGGGAAAAACGGGTTTTTTTTGATGATAAAGCCGATGCAAGTGCAGCAGGAGAGGGCATTTATTGGAAATATGAATCGCAATTAAAGAAATGGGATAGTGAACTATATTCGGTAGTTGGAACCGCTGGAGAACTGTTCAGTGTGCGTACCGCACTTTTTCAACCTGTACAGATGGATACGGTTTTAGATGATTTCATGATATCAATGAAGATAGCGGAAAAAGGGTATCGGATCGTTTATCAACCAAAGGCTTTCGCGGTTGAATCAAGCTCGGAAGATGTAAAGGAAGAGCTGAAACGAAAAATCAGGATTGCTGCAGGAGGGATGCAGGCTGTTATTCGTCTATCGAGCCTAATGAATCCGTTCAAACAGCCTATTTTAACGTTCCAGTACTTAAGTCATCGAGTTCTTCGGTGGACCATAACACCTTTACTACTCGTTGCTCTGTTTTTTATCAATCTTTACATTATGCAGCTGGGTGGACCTCCAATTTATAGTGTGCTGTTTTATCTACAAATGTTGTTTTATGCTTTAGCATTGTTGGGATGGGTTCTTGAAAGTAAACAGTTGAAATTTAAAGTTGCCTTTGTCCCTTATTATTTCTGCATCATGAACTATGCAGTCCTCGCCGGAATGGTTCGATATTTTAGAAATAAACAGAGTGCGGTGTGGGATAAAGCCAAAAGACGTAATGATAAAGAAGGTAAGGTCGCTCCTGTAATTATTAAAAAAAGCTATGAAATCTAACTTGAAAAAAATGTGTATCATCAGGAATAAAAGCTCGTAATATCGTCTTTATTTGCGCTTTACAGACAATATATTGTATAATACTCAATCTATATACATTATAGAATTCCTAGCAGCATATCCTCTGAATTTATCTTTAAAATAGCTGTAGGATGACCAAGTGTCGGTAAACAAAAAAAGGAAATATTGATCTTTCACGCTATACATTAAAAAATACAGCTTTAAATAATTTTCAAGTCATT
>NZ_DATJCY010000071.1:0-16832 GCF_035577925.1 Gelidibacter sp.
TTGATACAATGGCGTTTTCCTGTGGTGGCTTTCGGGCCATCATTAAAAACATGGCCTAAATGTCCTCCGCAAGTTGCACAATGTTCTTCAATTCCCATATAAGCATTTCCGCCTTTTTCAAAAGCTACATTGCCTTCAATAACCCGATCAAAACTAGGCCATCCTGTTCCCGAATCAAATTTGTGCTCACTTTTATACAACGGTGTTTTACAAGCAACACAAACATAGGTTCCAGATTCATAAAGGTTATTTAATTCGCTCGAAAATGCCCGTTCTGTACCTTGTTGCCTTAAAACGTGGTATTGCTGGGCAGTTAATTGAGCCTTCCATTCAGCATCGGTTTTTGTGACTTTAAGGCTAGTTTCTGATTCAGTTCTGGATTCTTTTTTTTGAGCTGAACCGTTACAGCTAAAAGCAAGACAGAACAATAGAAGTAATGGTAGTGTTTTCATAACTCGATATTTATAGATTTAATCTCTATTGAAAAATTTTTTTTTACTTTTTTTGCTCGAAATGTTTTTTAAAGCGTTAAGATAATTTAATTAGATTTTTTAAAATACTTTTTTTGCTATTTTCTTCGTCCCTGTTTAAAAATTATAGTTTGATTTTTTATAGTTGTTTTGAGATAGAATTGATTTTTTTTAATGCAGGTTTAGTGCGATAAATCAAGTAATTAAAGGTTAAAAGAAGCTGAAAATAGCATAAAAATACAACTAAGAAATATAAACACTTGCAAAGTAAATATTTCGTTAATATTTAAACAGGCCCTTAATCTAATTTTAGTATTTTAGGAATTTATTTACATAACCCCAAACTCTTTTAACGCAATAAACTTTATACTATGGCAAAAGTTACTCCCTGTAGTCGTTTTACTGATTTTGACATCAATTTGTTTCTAGCGGGAAAACATTTTAGGCTTTATGAAAAGTTTGGATCGCATATCATGGATCACGAAGGTGTAAAAGGAACCTACTTTTCGGTTTGGGCACCAAGCGCAAAAAATGTTTCGGTTATTGGAGACTTTAACCATTGGGACGAAACCGTACACGAACTTAACGTAAGGTGGGATAAAAGTGGTGTTTGGGAAGGTTTTATACCTAATGTCGGAAAAGGGAATATTTATAAGTATAAAATTGTCAGCCATCATAATGGCATAAATACAGAAAAAGCAGATCCGTATGCCCGACGTGCCGAACATCCACCAAGTACGGCTTCTATTATTTGGGAAGATCTTTACCAATGGGAAGATAAAAATTGGATGTCCAAACGCAAAAAAAACAATGCTTTGGATGCGCCATATTCGGTTTATGAAGTGCATTTAGGTTCTTGGAAGCGGCATGAAACCGAAAACCGTTTTAAATCATATATTGAATTGGCGGATGATCTTGTGGCTTATGTAAAAAAAATGAAATTTACTCATGTGGAGTTTATGCCTATCATGGAATATCCGTATGACCCAAGTTGGGGTTATCAAATTACAAGCTATTTTGCACCAACTTCACGTTTTGGCTATCCCGAAGAATTTAAATTTCTGGTGGATGCACTCCATAAAAATGATATTGGCGTAATATTGGATTGGGTGCCATCGCATTTTCCTGAAGATGCCCACGGATTGGGTTATTTTGATGGATCTTGTTTATACGAGCATCCCGATAGACGAAAAGGCTATCACCACGATTGGAAGAGTTTGATTTTTAATTACGGCCGCAATGAAGTCAAGTCGTTTTTAATCAGCAATGCACTATTTTGGCTCGATCAATATCATGTTGACGGTTTACGTGTTGACGCTGTTGCTTCCATGTTGTTTTTGGATTATTCCAGAAAAGATGGTGAGTGGGCACCTAATCAGTTTGGTGGAAAGGAAAATTTGGAAGCTGTGGCCTTTTTAAAGGAAATGAATGAAGCGGTGTATTCCAATTATCCAGATGTGCAGACCATTGCCGAAGAATCTACCGCATTTCCGATGGTGTCAAGGCCTACATTTTTGGGTGGACTTGGTTTTGGAATGAAATGGATGATGGGATGGATGCACGATACGCTCGAATATTTTAACAAACCGCCCATTTATAGACAATACCATCAAAATGATTTGACATTTTCAATGACTTATGCATTTTCTGAAAATTTTATGTTGCCATTTAGCCACGATGAAGTGGTTTACGGAAAGCACTCTATTCTAGGAAGAATGCCCGGAGATGAATGGCAGCGCTTTGCCAATTTACGAGTGCTGTACAGTTATATGTTTACACATCCCGGCAGCAAATTGCTATTTATGGGCTGTGAGTTTGGGCAAACAAACGAATGGAATTTTAGTCAAAGTTTAGATTGGCAATTGCTGGAGTCGAAATACCATCTGAGCATTCAGAATTTAATCATTGATTTAAATGGTTTATATCAAAATGAGCCAGCGCTCTATGAGAACCAGTTTTCGGACAAAGGTTTTGAGTGGATTGCAAATGATGATCATAAAAACTCGGTTCTGGTTTATTTAAGAAAAGGAAATGATCCCAAAAACATGCTCATTGTGGCATGTAATATGACACCCACACCAATGACAAACTATGGCATTGGTGTTCCGAATAAAGGAGAGCTTAAAGAGATTTTTAATAGTGATGCTTTAGCCTATCACGGTACGGGCGATTTTAAAAACCGAATCATCACTTCCAAAAAGAAACCGTTACATAATCGCGAATATTCCGTACAAATTGTTATTCCGCCATTAGGATTGGTGGTTTTTAAATATGTTTAAACACTTTCATCACACGGAACTAAAACTGCTAATTCTCTTAAAATATATTCTGAATTTGAATTAGAAAGGATAATTTATCAGCCAAAACTCAGGTTGAAACCAAAATGGAGTCTATCTGAGATTCTTATAAGATTGGAAGTAAAAAACAAGTGCCAAAAGAAGTTATCACTTTATGATAAAAAAATTAGAGTCCGTTGTCATTACAATTGCTTAAGTTTTTATGTAGAAATTGATGTGTTTTTTGTTAGAATTAATACCTAAATTATGATTATAAATACCGAATTAGAAAACAAGGGAAATCTTTTTCCTTCAGAAATAATAGGCTACAAAAAAGATGTGTCCACACTATATTTTACAACTTCAAATGATGTTGTTCTTGAATTGACTGTTTTGCGAGACAGTGTATTGCGTTTTAGATATACAACGACCGGAACTTTTGAAAAGGATTTTTCTTATGCGATTACTAAATATGCCAGTAAAGGTTATAATCATTTGGACATCCAGGAAACGGCAGAATCTTATAAAATCACGACTTCAAAACTGATTTGCCATATAAGAAAAAGCGATTTAAAAGTACAGATTTTTGATGCTAAGGATTACAAACTTATCAATCAGGATGAGCTTGGTTTTCATTGGGAAGAAAGTTATGAGTATGGCGGCAATGTTGTGAAAATGAGTAAGCTATCTCATGATGGTGAAAGTTATTATGGTCTTGGCGATAAACCTGTAGAAATCAATTTAAGAGGAAAGCGTTTTGAGAATTGGGTGACAGATAGTTATGCCTTCGGAAAAGGAACTGACCCTATTTATAAAGCTATTCCTTTCTATACCGGTTTGTACGATAAAAAAGCTTACGGAATTTTCTTTGATAATAGTTTTAGGTCTTTTTTCGATTTTTCTCAAGAACGACGTAACGTTACCAGTTTTTGGGCGCAAGGCGGTGAAATGAATTACTATTTCATTTATGGTCCAAAAATGGAAGATGTCGTTACAAATTATACCGATTTAACAGGAAAACCTCACCAATTACCACCATTATGGGCTTTAGGCTTTCATCAATGTAAATGGAGTTATTATCCAGAATCTACTGTAAAAGAAATCACATCAAAGTTTAGGGAATTAAAAATTCCTTGTGACGCCATTTATTTGGATATCGATTATATGGATGGGTTTAGATGTTTTACTTGGGATAAAAATAAATTTCCAGACCCAAAACGCATGGTCAGTGAATTATTAGACGACGGATTTAAAACCGTTGTGATCATAGATCCTGGAATTAAGATAGATAAAGATTATTCTGTATTTGCTGAAGCCGTTGAAAACGATTATTTCTGTAAACGTGCCGATGGTCCGTATATGAAAGGTAAAGTTTGGCCGGGAGAATGTTATTTCCCTGATTTTACAAATAAAAAAGTCCGTGATTGGTGGTCTGATTTATTTAGGGAATTGGTTGAAGATATCGGCGTAAAAGGTGTTTGGAATGATATGAACGAACCTGCCGTGATGGAAGTGCCCAATAAAACATTTCCTGATGATGTACGCCATGAATATGAGGGTAACCGTTGTAGCCACAGAAAAGCACATAACGTTTATGGAATGCAAATGGCAAGGGCCACTTATCAAGGCGTTAAAAAATTTGTGTATCCAAAACGTCCGTTTGTAATTACGCGCGCAGCTTATTCGGGTACACAACGCTATTGTTCCACTTGGACGGGAGATAATATAGCTAGTTGGGAACATTTATGGATTGCCAATGTTCAGGCGCAACGTCTGGCCATGTCTGGATTTTCGTTTGCAGGTAGTGATATCGGAGGCTTTGCCGAACAGCCAAGTGGCGAATTGTTTGCACGATGGATTCAATTAGGTGTTTTCCATCCGTTTTGTAGAGTACATTCTTCAGGTGATCATGGCAATCAAGAACCTTGGGCTTTTGATGACGACGTGACGAATATTGTTCGTAAATTCATCGAATTGCGCATGCAGTTATTGCCTTATTTATATACCTCCTTCTGGAAATATGTTAAAGAAGGTACGCCAATGTTAAAATCGTTGGTGCTTTTTGATCAAGATGATGTGCATACCCATTACAGGTCTGATGAATTTATTTATGGCGAGCAGATATTGGTTTGTCCCATATTAGAACCCAATGCTCGTGGCCGTCGTATGTTTGTGCCACGTGGCGAATGGTTTAATTATTGGACCAATCAGTTAATTTCTGGTGGAAAGGAAATGTGGGTAGATGCTGATATTGAAACTATTCCGATGTTTGTGAAAGCCGGAGCCATTATTCCAAAATATCCAATCCAACAATATGTTGGTGAACTAGATATTGATGAGGTTACCTTAGAGGTTTATTTTAAAAACGGAAAAGAAGTATCTACCTTATATGATGATGGCCATGACGGTTATGATTATACAAAAGGACGTTATAGTTTAAGAACCTTTAAACTGACCGGAAAAACCAATGAACTTATTATCCAACAGCATAAAGAGGGAAAATATGATACTGGATATCAGAAGTTTAAAATGAATTTCTATGGTCTTCCATTTGAGGTTGGAGGACTTCAGGTTGATAATGTTGAAATTCCATTGAGTGAAGTCAAAATGAATGGCGATACCACAATGATTATTGAAAAAAGTTTTTCAGAATTGCATATTTTTGGAAAATAAGAGTTGAAAATATGGTCATAAAGCAAAAACTATTTCTTTTGAATTCATCAAATGGAAATGGTTTTTGTAATTTTACATTCTAAATAATTTAATAGATTTAACCTATGAAATACAAGAATTATATAATTACGATGGGCGCATTGTCATTATTTTTGTCATGTGCTACAAATCCATTTACAGGTAAGAAAACTATGGCGTTTGTTCCTAATTCTCAACTTTTCCCTACATCTTTTGCGCAATATGATGAGTTTTTGAACGAACACAAAGTAGTTAAAGGAACTAAAGATGCGGATTTAGTAAATAGAGTAGGTCAAAAAATCGCCGCCGCCGCCGATCGTTGGTTAGATGCCAATGGCTATCAGGGCTATTTAAAAGATTATAAATGGGAGTATAAATTGGTTGACGATAAAACCGTGAACGCTTGGTGTATGCCAGGTGGTAAAATTGTGGTTTATACCGGTATTTTGCCAATTGCAAAAGACGAGGCCGGGCTGGCGGCCATTATGGGGCACGAAGTATCACATGCACTAGCCAATCATGGTCAACAACGTATGAGTGCTGGAATGGTACAGCAATTGGGAGCTGTTGCAGGAAATGTTGTTATTAAAGATCCTGCAACTTTAAGTATTTTTAATCAAGCTTATGGTGTTGGTTCAGAGTTGGGAGGAATGTTGCCATTTAGTCGAAGCCATGAAACAGAAGCTGATGAAATAGGTTTGTATCTAATGGCCATTGCAGGCTACGAGCCGATGGAAGCAGCCAATTTATGGCGACGCATGAGCGCGCAAAGTGGGGGACAAGCACCACCGCAATTTTTGAGCACGCACCCTGCCAATGAAACCCGTATTAAAAACATTGAGGCACACGCCGCACAAGCAAAAGAAGAAGCCCGAAAATTTGGAGTCACTTCATTTAAGAAATAAGCCATCGCTGTTTTAAAATAAATATCTATTTTTAAAAGCTGTTCAAGCCAAAAATCGGAGTGAACAGCTTTTTTATTCCCACTAGTGGATTTTAATACTCTGAAGTTCTTGATTTTAAAAATAGATTTTGAGATTTTTTCTATGACTCGAATTGAATAGAATTAAGAAACTAGCTTTAAAAGCTAAAATATTTTGGCGGTAATAATTCAACATTGAACATATTAAAGAATAATAATAAAAAATAATCAATCTCTAAAAATGGAAGAACTTCAAAAAGGAAGCAAGAAACTACTGAATGCTTGGGCATTTTATGATTGGGCCAACTCGGTATATACCCTCACAATTGCTTCTTCAATTTTCCCTATTTTTTATTCGGCATTATTCCTTTCTGAAATTAAAAACGTAGATGCTTTTGGTTTTGAATTTAAAAGCACGGCACTTATTACGTTTGTTACGGCTTTTACATTTTTGATCGTAGCTATTACCTCTCCAATTTTGTCAGGTATTGCCGATTATGTTGGCAACAAGAAGAGTTTTATGAAATTTTTCTGTTATATGGGTGGTCTTGGATGTATTGGATTGTACTGGTTCAGTTTAGAATATATTCATTTGAGTTTGCTGTTTTATTTTATGGGATTGCTCGGTTATTGGGGCAGTTTGGTGTTTTATAATTCTTATCTCCCCGATATCGCATTCCCCGAACAACAAGATGCCATTAGCGCCAAAGGTTTTTCTATGGGTTATATTGGGAGCGTACTTTTATTGCTTTTTAATTTGGCGATGGTCATGATGCCTGAATCTTTTGGTTTTGATGTTTCAGTTGCGCCAGATGTTTTAACAACAGGATCGGCCACCGAAATTGAATTGGCCACAGAGGCAGCTAAAAACTCGGCATCTGTTGAAGCCATGCGCGTGTCGTTTATAACCGTTGGATTATGGTGGATTTTATTCAGCCAATATACTTTTTACATCTTGCCAAAAGGCGTTTCCAATGGACAAAAAGTCACTAAATCGATTGTTTTTAATGGCTTTAAAGAATTGAAAAATGTCTGGAAAGGATTGACTTCTAATTTACGGTTAAAGCGTTATCTCGCCGCGTTTTTTGTTTTTAGTATGGCCGTACAGACCATTATGTTGGTGGCTGTTTATTTTGGTGAAGAAGAAATAGCATGGGCCGATAGCAGTCAAAAAACGGTAGGATTAATCATCAGTATTTTGATCATTCAATTAGTAGCAATTGTTGGCGCGATTTTAACGTCAAAAGCATCGGCTAAATTTGGAAACGTTAACACATTGATCGTCCTAAACGCCATATGGATGGGATTGTGTTTTTATGCCTATTTTATGATTACGCCTATGGATTTTTATTTTGCCGCAGGTTGTGTTGGGTTTATTATGGGCGGCATCCAATCGTTGGCGCGCTCAACATATTCAAAATTTTTGCCCGAAACCAAAGACACAACTTCTTATTTTAGTTTTTATGATGTGGCAGAAAAAATAGGAATCGTTATCGGAATGGTCATTTTTGCCACAATAGATCAAATATCCGGTAGTATGCGCAATGCCATATTATTCTTGTTTGTATTCTTTTTAGTGGGGATTGTATTGTTGTTTCGCGTGCCGAAAACGGAATAATCTTATCTAATGTTTTTTGAAGGAAACAATGATAGAGCAGTTTTATCGTTGGTTTTTCAAACACATCTAATTTTTATGTTATATAGTGTTGTTTATTACTTTGTGTTGATAGGTTTAATTATTTGATGATCAATTCGTTTTCCGTTTTTATCAAACGTATATAAATAGATTTCACTTTTTTTATTAATTGGTAATTCGTGTTTTTTTCCAGCTTCTATAATTGTTGAAAAATAAGGGACTTTTTTATGATAATCATACGGGTTGGTAATTTCGTTCCCAAAAAACAACGAGATTTGAACATCAAATTTGTCGTTGTTTTTGTACGTAAATGTTGACAGCTCGTCTGCAAAACTATTTGTTTTGTTATTTAGCAATAAATAATCTATCGATGTTAATCGTTCTGTATCAAAAGAGTTGCTATTAATAATTCCGTAATTGGATTCAATCTGTTTTCGATAAGGATTTAAATGCGTTTGGCTAATGGTAAGCGGATCGATAAGATATGTGTTTTTAAATATTGATGCCATCCATTGCTTGCCATTGCTTGTTGGTTTTTCGAGTATATGGTCAATCCCGGCTAGAACTAAAACTTTGCTTTTAGGATTGATTTTAAAGGTTCTATTATATAAGTTTTCTGCTTGTCCAAGTTCTCTATCTTTATTTTGATCTGTATTTTCATAAGCAACAAATTCATAGCCTAAATGTTTTGCTTTTCTAAGTAGATTACCAAAATTCTGTTCAGCGGTGTAAAAACCTGTTTCTAAAGTTGGGTATGAATGGTCTAAATTTAGCACGTTATCTTGTTCTGGACCTAAAGCTTCTAATGCCAAATAGGTGTATCCGATTTCTTTTAGTTTTACCAATAAATCTGAGATTAATAATCTGTGATTAGGATAAAAATGATTTTCATTAATCATTACAATGCTGTGTTTTTTAGCTTCTTCAATAATGGTGTCAATAGTTTTGGAATCAGAAATTACATGCTGTTTTATTAAGTTAGAAATGGTGTCGTTGAGTTCAAATCTAGATTCAAGTTCGTTTAAATATTTATGATAATATTTGTTGTTTCCTAAAAATGAAGAATAGGTTAATGCCATTTGTAGCTTTAGCCATTTTTCTTGATTATCATAAGTCGGAAATTCACTGATATCATTGAGTATGGTAAAATATTTATTAGAATTTTGATGTTTTAGTACAACATCCATAACTGTACCAGTGTCTATTCTATAGCTTTTGCCAACTTTTAAGCTGTTGAAAATAGTTCTTAAGTCGATTTCTAATGTTTTTTTAGAGTTTTCGACAAGTGGGTTTCCTATAAATTGAATTGTTTTATGGTCGATTACTGTATCAAAAACAACTAGGCTATTTGGATAGTTATGTTTGTCATTCTCAGATACAGTAACAAAATATTCATAGGGGGGATCATCGGTTTTTCCATGGATAAGGACACTATCTTTTATTTTGAAAGTCGAATTCCGGATTAGTTTTTTTAATTCCTTTTTATCAGAAGTATAGGTTATATCTGCCGGCGATTTAAAATAAAGTTGCAATGAGTCATTAACAACATGAATATTAAAGTTTTTGATATAATTGGTTTGATTGAAATGGTCACTTATTTTATAAGAACACGCGCTGAATACTAGCAGTATTAATATTGATAGGAGTTTTTTCATTTTTTTTCTTGTTGGATAACCTTTTTTTAATTAATTAACTCGTTTTCAGAGACCAATTCAAAAAACACTATAATCTAAGACAGTTGTCCAGGATAAAAATACAAAAAAGCCGTTTCAATTAGTTTTGAAACGGCTTTATTTGACTTATTTTCTTTATGCTAATTGCTGATACTTCCTGATCCAGCAACCTTTGTATCCTCAGTTTTTGGGTTGCCTTTATATTTAATATCCCCCGAACCTGTAACTCGCGCTTTTAAGTGGCCATTGCAAAATACCTTGGCATCTCCCGAACCAGATACAGAAACATCCACATTTTTAGCGTTGAGTTCCATGCCCTTAAACTCGCCAGAACCGGTAACGCTTACTTTTAAATTATCGGTTTTTCCTTTTACATCCAATTCGCCCGAACCTGTAACACTAGCTTCAGTGGATGTGGCATTTATCTTTAATTTGGCATCGCCAGAACCGGTTACCGAAACTTTAAAACTCTCGGCTTCTATGACACTTTCATTCCAAAGATCGCCCGATCCTGTAAGTGATGCGGCACTGATCTTTTCAAATGGAACCGTTATTTTAATGGTCTGATTTCTTGAAGTTTGTAGGTTGGTGTTGTTCTCCGTTTTAATGTTCAAATTGCCATTTTTAACTTCGGTGACAATATATTGCAAAAGGTTTTCTTCCCCTTCAATTTTTATCAGACCTTCTTTTCCTGAAATTAAGATATAGTCAAAAGGACCCGCAAAACTGACGGTATTATAATCGGATGTGGTTCTGGTAATAGACGTGATTTTACCGTTTCCTTTAATTCTTTTTTGTGCCTGACAGCTAGTTGCAATGATTAATAATGCAATAAAAACGATTGATTTTTTCATGAGATTTTAATTTGATTGATGATTGATTAATTTTTTTTAAAGGTGACGCTTCCATAATCGGAAGTAATTTTGACCAAGTTCTTGGTATTGGAATTTCCGTAATAACCTTGGTAATAGTGTTGCGTGGATTGGATGTGTTTTTTTGTGAATTCAAAATCTTCAGAACCTCTAAGTGAAGCGTATGATAATTTGCATTCAAGATTAAACTGATAGCTCGCATCGTAACCAATAGTGATGCCCGTGTAATCGGAATCTATCAAAACATTACCGGCATTGGCAGTCATTCGGTCAATTTTAATGGAGCCATAATCGGCAGATATTTGGATGTTTTTATAAACTTCTCCAAATCGTGCAGTGAGATAATCGCCATTACCTTTAACGTTATTGGCTTTCCCGATGGTTATGGAACCATAATCACAAGAATAACTGACATCTTCAGCAATTTCTACTACCGATTTGGTATAATCGGCATTGATTTCCAGATTGTTGGTTTTTGCAACCGTAAATCCACTGTAATCGGCATTTATTTTTCCGCTTTTGATGTATTCAAAATAGCTGTTGTTGGTATAATCAAATGAAATGGAGTTGTTGTCTGCCATTAATTCTTTGGTCGTGATTTTTCCATAATCGCAACTTATTTTTGCGTGGCCTTCCAACCGATCCAAATTGATGCTTCCATAATTGTTGTTTAAATCGACACTATTGGTTATCGGCAATTTTATCAGATAGTTAATTTCCATATTAACATTATTGTTTCTGCCCCAATTCCACCAATTGTTGGATTTGTTTTTATTAAATGTTGTTTTTGCAGAAACCAGACTTGAAGAAGCTCGAAAATCAACACCAATGGTATTCAATTTCTCTTCTACTTTTTCTAAATTATTGCCGTTCGTTTTGATTTTCACCTCTATGCTTACTGTATTTCCCGAATAGGTAATTATATTGATGTTGCCATAACTGTTGTCAATTTTTAAGAGTGCATCCCGATTGACGGAAAATTCTTTTTTAATGACTTTTTCTTTAGTGTGTTTGCCATTCCATCCCGATGTAGCAAAAGATAATTGCGACAAAAAAAGACATATAATAAGTGTTTGTAGTTTGATTTTCATGATCCTAATTGTTTATAGTACGGTTTGATGATGTTGTTGAGTGGTTGGTTTAAGGGTTTTTAAATTTTCAATAGTTTTAAGGACATTTTCCAATAGATCGATGCGACTTTGAAAATTGCTGATCATGGCATAAATAACACGTTTGTCGTTGCCACTTTCTTTTAGATCGATTTTTAGGTTTTCATAATTTTTTTCTAAAAGCTCCATTTGCTTTAACGCATCAGAAATCAGCATCTCGTTATCTGGCGTTTTTTCGTCATTTATTTTTTTCAGTTCTGATGTAATGGCAGTCATGAAAAAATCTTGCGTTTGGGATAGTTCTGGTGAAACGCTTGCCAAATCATTAAGGTTTGTTTTTGGTTGAAGGAGCATAAACAATCCAAAACACAATAGTATTGATGCCGCTATGGCCAAAAACGGTTTTAAAAATAAACGTTTTGGCTTTTTATCTACAATTTGAATTTCCACCGATTGCAGCTTGTCAAAAAAGCGTTGTGCATGACCATCTGCTGGAATTTCAGTATCAAATTGTCCATCAAATTTTTTAAAAAGGGTTTCAATAGGATCTGTTTTCATAATTCATATTTTTTAAAATGCCGCGGAGGTTTCCAGTTTTTGCCTCAGACTTTCCTTGGCTCTCGAAATCATAGTTCGACAATTGGCATAACTGATGTTCATGATTTCTCCAATTTCTTCATAATCATAACCTTCAATCAAAAACAAGGTTAGGCTTATTCGATAATTATCTTTTAAGTTGTTCATGCACTCCAAAATTTGTGCAGCTTTAAGATTATTCCATTCCTCATTTTCTGACATATCAGGCGGATCTTCAACTTTGTAAATGACAGCATCTAAAGGCACATTATCGTTTTTTTTAAGATTTTGATAATGGTTAAGACTGTTATTTATGACAATCCGTTTTAACCAAGAGCCAAAAATTGACGGATCCTTCAGTGTGTCCAGTTTTGTAAATGCCGTCAAAAATGATTCCTGCATGATGTCTTCGGCCTTAAAACTGTCTTTAACAATTCTGAAGCTGATATTGTACATGGCTTTGTAATATCTGTTATAAACCTCCATTTGTGCTTGGTGGTTATTAGATTTACAGTGCTCAAGTAAGTCGTTTATATGATGATTGGTCAGTGTCAAAAAACAATTGCTTTGATAGAAAGATGAAATTAATTAATGTTTGTTACAGTTTTTGAAAAATATTTTTTAAAAAATGAAAAAGAAAGAAAAGAGAAGGCATTAATGAAGGTTGATTTTAGATAATTGCTACATATTTGGTTAAATAAGTTATTGTAGTTATTGGTGTTTTTTCAAGATTTTTAATAAACAGACAAGATAACTACAGACCAATTATGGCATAACTATTGAAAACAATGGGTAGCAATCTCGAATAGTTTCAATATAATTATTTGATAATCAGTAGTAAGATTGAGTTTTTTATAATGTAAAAAATAAATATTATGTCAATTTGATGACATAATGACCTTAAATATAATATGAAAGAATCTAAATTTATAAGTCTTGACAGTTTGTCATTTCAGGAATTTGACGAAAATTCCGAATTAATTCCGTTAATGACACCAGAGGACGAAGAAAAAATAAATAACGAAGAATTGCCGGCTACGCTACCAATATTGCCATTGCGGAACACGGTTTTATTTCCGGGCGTTGTCATCCCGATTACAGCAGGAAGGGATAAATCCATCCGTTTGATCAATGATTCCAATAAAGGAAGTAAAGTCATTGGCGTTGTTTCTCAAAAAGATGGAAGTATTGAAGATCCGGAAGGCAAAGATATTTACACCACAGGTACGGTTGCACGCATACTGCGCGTGCTAAAAATGCCCGATGGCAATACGACAATCATTATTCAAGGAAAAAAACGATTTGAGATTGAGCAAGTCATCACCGAAGAACCTTATATAACTGCCACAGTCAAAGATGTTTCTGAAACTAAGCCAGCAGACGATAATGAGGAGTTTTCGGCCATTATAGAATCAATCAAGGATTTGGCACTCGAAATCATAAAGGAAAGCCCGAATATTCCATCGGAAGCAAGTTTTGCCATTAAAAATATTGAAAGCAATTCGTTTTTGGTGAATTTTGTTTCATCCAATATGAATCTGGCCGTTGAAGAAAAGCAAAAACTGCTTGAAATTAACAGTCTGAAAGAACGTGCTTTGGCAACCCTAAAGTTTATGAATCTCGAACTTCAAAAGTTGGCACTAAGGAACGATATTCAATCTAAGGTTCAAAGTGATATGAACCAGCAACAGCGCGAATACTTCTTGCACCAACAGATAAAAACCATCCAAGAAGAATTGGGAGGTGCTTCATACGATGAAGAAATTGATGAAATGAAGGAGCGTGCCAAAACCAAAAAATGGAACGATGACGTTGATTCGCATTTTCATAAGGAATTGATGAAACTGCAACGTATGAATCCGCAAGTTGCAGAGTATTCCGTGCAGAGAAATTATTTGGATCTTTTCCTTGATTTGCCTTGGAATGAGTTTAGTAAAGATAAATTTGATTTAAAACGAGCGCAACGCATTTTAGATCGTGATCATTATGGACTGGATGATGTTAAACGAAGAATTATCGAGTATTTAGCGGTTTTAAAACTCCGTAACGATATGAAATCCCCGATACTTTGTTTGTATGGGCCTCCTGGTGTTGGGAAAACTTCATTGGGCAAATCGATTGCAGAGGCTTTAGGTCGCGAATATATACGTATCTCCTTGGGCGGATTGCGTGATGAAGCCGAAATCCGTGGTCATAGAAAAACATATATTGGTGCCATGCCCGGTCGTATTCTTCAAAGTTTGAAAAAAGCAGGCACTTCAAATCCGGTATTTGTATTGGATGAAATTGATAAATTATCAAACAGTAATCAAGGCGATCCGTCTTCGGCCATGTTGGAAGTTTTGGATCCCGAGCAAAATGCCGAATTTTATGATAACTTTTTAGAAATGGGCTTTGACCTTTCTAAAGTGATGTTTGTGGCAACGGCAAATAGCTTGAGCACCATTCAACCTGCGCTTTTAGATCGTATGGAAATCATTGACGTTACAGGTTATACCATTGAAGAAAAGGTAGAAATTGCCAAACGTCATTTACTTCCAAAACAACTCAAAGAACACGGCTTGACCGATGATGATCTGAAAATAGCCAAGCCGCAATTGGAAAAAATTGTTGAAGGCTATACAAGGGAATCTGGAGTACGAGGCCTTGAAAAACAATTGGCTAAAATGGTGCGTTATGCTGCCAAAAATATAGCTATGGAAGAGGCTTACAATAAAAAAGTATCTAACGAAGATATTATTGAAGTATTGGGATCGCCACGAATGGAGCGTGATAAATATGAAAATAATAATGTGGCAGGCGTGGTGACCGGACTGGCCTGGACACGCGTCGGAGGCGATATTTTGTTTATCGAATCTATTCTTTCTAAAGGAAAAGGTACGATGACCATAACTGGCAATTTGGGTACGGTTATGAAAGAATCGGCAACGATTGCCATGGAGTTCATCAAATCGAATGCTGATGAATTTGGAATTGATCCAGAAGTGTTTGAAAAATATAATGTACATATCCACGTTCCGGAAGGTGCTACGCCAAAAGACGGACCAAGTGCAGGGGTGACGATGTTGACGTCATTGGTATCTTTGTTTACACAGCGTAAAGTGAAAAACAGTTTAGCCATGACAGGCGAAATTACGTTGCGAGGAAAAGTGTTGCCAGTAGGCGGAATCAAGGAAAAAATATTGGCTGCCAAACGTGCTCGGATCAAAGAAATTTTACTTTGTGAAGATAATAGACGTGACATTGAGGAAATAAAACCTGAATATTTGAAAGGTTTGGAGTTTCATTATGTAACCGATATGAGTGATGTTATTAAAATAGCACTTACGGATCAAAAAGTCAAGAACGCTAAAACCTTATAACCTTAACGCGATTATAAGGAGTATAATTGCAATGATAATTTTAACGGCAACAAATGGTTGCCGTTTTCTTTTGGTTTAAAAATAAAATAAAGATGTCAGCGTTTTAAGGAAGAAATACTACTTTTGCCTATCTATGATTGGGAGAATTACTGTATTATTCTTTATCGTTTCGAACATCTCAGTTTTCGCGCAACTTGGTGGTGAATCCACTTATCAATTTTTAAATTTGGTATCTTCTCCGCGCCAAGCAGCATTAGGTGGCAAGGTTATTACCAATTTTGATTATGATGTGACGGGCGGACTTTACAATCCGGCAACTATAAATCCTGAAATGGACAATCAGTTGGCTTTAAACTATTCAAGTTATTTGGGTGGTATCAGTTATGGTACAGGAGCTTATGCCTATACTTGGGATCGGCATGTGCAAACCTTTCATGTTGGCATGACCTATATCAATTATGGCAGTTTTGATGGCTATGATGTTAATGGTGTTTCTACGGGAACCTTTACCGGTAATGAGGCGGCGTTGTCATTTGGCTATTCTTTAAGGATTCCCTATTCTGATTTTTATGTTGGCGCCAATGGAAAATTGATTACTTCAAAATTGGAAAGTTATAATTCTATTGGCGGCGCTTTTGATGTGGGCGTTATTTATATCAATGAAGATCTTGATTTTCATGCAGCGCTTGTGGTCCGAAATTTAGGTACACAATTTACAACCTATGCCGATCTGAACGAAAAATTACCACTTGAAGTTAATTTGGGATTTTCGCAAACGTTGCAGCATGTGCCATTAAGATGGCATCTTACATTTGATAATTTACAGCAGTGGCCAGTGGCATTTTCTAATCCGTCAAGAGCCACCACCGATTTGGATGGCAATCAAACACAAGAGAAAATAGGTTTTTTAAACGAAGTGATACGTCATACCATTTTGGGGGCAGAGTTTTTTCCCGAAGGCGGATTTAATGTGCGTTTGGGTTATAATTTTAGGCGTGCCGAAGAACTCCGGATTGTGGATCAGCGCAACTTTTCGGGACTTTCTTTTGGGATGGGTATAAAGCTCAACAAAATGCGTTTTAGTTATACCCATGCGCGTTATACAAGTGCATCCAATACTAGTTTTTTTGGACTGCAAATAGATTTAAGATGAATTAAATAATATTTCGTTGTGACGAAAAATAATATGAAAAAGATTACAATTGCCATTGATGGCTTTTCATCCACCGGAAAAAGTACGGTTGC
>NZ_DATJCY010000072.1:0-4154 GCF_035577925.1 Gelidibacter sp.
CGCTTCCCAGCAAACGTAATCCACGACGGCAGTGATGAAGTAGTAAGTTTATTTCCTTATACGGAAAGTGGAAAAATGACTTCACAACATCAAAGACACACTGATGGTAGTCCTAATGGTATTTATGGTAAGTTTGATGTAAATCATCCACTTGGTGAAACTTATGGTGATAGTGGAAGTGCTGCACGTTTCTTTTACACAGCAAAAGCAAGTAAAGAAGAAAGAAACTTTGGGTTGTATGACTTTGAAAAAGATGTCGTTACTGATGGTAGAACTAAACCTATTGATAATGCATTTAATCGTGGTGAAACTAAAAGAAAAAATATACATCCTACCGTTAAACCAATTGAGTTAATGCGATACCTTGTTAGACTTGTAACACCAAAAAATGGTATATGTTTAGATCCATACTTAGGTAGTGGAACAACGGCAATAGCGTGTGAAATGGAAAAGTTTTCATGGATAGGTATTGAACTTATGCCAGAATATGCTGAGATAGCAAAAGCGAGAATTGGTGCAGTTAAAGATTATGAAGCAACCTTAGATACAAAAACTTTTATTAAAGAAAGTATTAAAGAAGATAAAGAAAAAGAATTAGGCATAATGAATATATTTGATTTTTGGGAAGATTAAAAAAATAAAAAAAAAAGGAGATAGAAAATGAATTATAAAGAGACAGTATATGAAACAAGTGTCAAAGAGATTGAAAAATTAAACGGACTTACTGACGAGGAAATCAAAAGAAATCCTCATATATTAAAGGTTAGCCAATTAAAAAACAGTCATGTGTTATCTATTATCAAGCAACAAGAGATTGATTATAAGATGAAAGATTTAGAACTACGAACAACTATGTATGAACTAAGAAACGAACGCAATAATATTATGAAAGATAATATTAAGTTGCAAGAACAAAAGATGAAATGAGATGGACTAAAGATAGGTTAGAGTGGTTAAGAAAAAGTAAAGATATATATACCGATAGGGAAGATATATTAAACGCATTTAATAAACACTTTAACCTTAATGTATCTCTTAAGTTATTATCAAAAAACAATTATAAATATAACTTAGGTTTACCAAAAGCAAACAGAATAATTCAAAGAGGTTTAGAAATTGGATGGATTAAAAAACGTGGTTTCGCAAGAAGAGATAGCGACTATACACAAGAATATGTAAGCGGTAGTAGAACATATATAAAAGTTGATGGTGCTGAAACAAAAGATGGTTTTGTTCCAAAGAATAGATATTTATATGAACAATATCATAATGAAAAACTTGATCCGATAGAAGATATCGTTGTGTTTTTAGACGACGACTACACAAATTTTAGTAAAGAAAACCTATACAAAATGGATAGAAGAACTCATGCTATAATGGTTAATCATAGGTTGTATGGAAATAAAGATGTAGATAAAATACTATTGATAAAGTTTTGTGAATGGAAACGAATAATAATTGATAAGAAGAATAAAATATGAAAAAAGCAATCCTAATATCTGTAAGACCAGAACACTTAGTAAATATTTTAAACGGTAATAAAACATTAGAACTGCGTAAAAGTATTCCAAAAGAATACGAAGGGCGGGTAAACTTATACTGCACAATTAATTATGATTTGAATGGTAAAGTTGTAGCACGATTTTGGTTTGATGAAACATATTATATAAAACAAGCAGTAAATGTTTATGGAGATGAATTAAATCAAATAAGTATATATGATAATAAAAGTTATGGGTGGAAAACACCAAAAGAACAACAAGAAATATTAAAACAATTATGTTTAACAGAACAAGAGGTTTTAGACTACGTCAAAGGTAAAGGAGCAAACGCTTGGAACATTAAACAACTTGAAATATTTGATAAGCCAAAAGAATTAGGGGAGTTTTATAAACTTTCAGTAGATAAAGTAGAAAGTGCTTATATACAATTAGATAAAGCACCACAAAGTTGGCAATTTGTTTATACAAAGGAGTTAGAAAATGAAAGCAATAAAAAGCGAAAAACCGTATAATTATAATGAATACAGGTCAATACAATCTTGGAGGTATGTATATTATGCAAATTGACATCCTAATAGCACACACTGAATTACGCTGTGACCTTACTAAAAAATTTATTAAAAAAAATAAACCTTTTAAATTAGTCTGGGTCGGCTCTCGCTCATTTATCTTTAAAAAATATATCTCAAATAGGAGGATCAAAAATTATGTTTTACGTCAAATTAGATACTAACGAATTTATCGTAGTCCAACTTATTACTGAATTTACCCATAATAATATACCGCATTTACTTTTATATGCCGACGACTTTATTATTACACCAGCTGACAGTGTAGAATTATTAACTGATATCCCTTTTAAATACGCTGTTAAAAAAGGTAGTCATATAATTGCCTTTAATAATAAAAAACACTACCGTAATTATCCTGAGTGGGAGGTTATTAAATGACACCTGAAAAAATCCTCTCAAAACAAATCCAAGCTGTATGTGGTGAGAATAATATTATATGTTTTGATGTCAATGTCGGTGGCGGACAACTCATTACAGGCTCATATTTCCGCACTGGTTTACCTCGTGGGTTTAGCGACTTATTACTTTTTACTAGCAACGGAAAAACAGCTTTTATTGAGACTAAAATTAAGCCCCGCAAACCTACGCAAGAACAAATTAATTTTATTAATACTATGAAAAAGAGAGGGTTTATTGCAGGCGTTGTCTATGATATTAACGATTTTATTAACAACTATTTGCCATTATTAAAGCCATGAAAGTCCGTAATAAATACAAAGTCCGTAATAAATACGGCGAAATAGTAGCCGTTAAATATATAGGTGCTAAAATTGACACTAACCATATACGAGATAATTATTACTTATTTTATGATGAGGACGAAGTTTATCATGTGGAAAAAGACGATAAAATCATAGGTGCATTCCCTGCAAATTCTCGTCCTGATGCTTTAAAAAAAGCTGAATATTATATAATTATTTCACAATTACTTTATAAAATATTACACGATAATATGTTTCCAAGTAGTGAAAAATACGAATTAAATGCCTTTTTATCACAGGTTTTATCCATCATAAATTGGAATACAAATAATGCTTGATGCACGGTTTGCAGGGTTTGTTGCATTTTACATAAACTTTCTAGAGGCGTTTTCAAACGCACATTTTAAATAAGCATTTAAATAAAAAAAGCCATTATTCCTTTGTAAAATATGTAAAAATGCATAGTTTGCAGGGTTTATGCCCTTTTACTACTTATTATATAATGTGTGCATAAAGAAAAAGTTTATAAAATAGCCCTAAACCCTGCAAACCCTGCATGATTATAATTTTTATAAATAAGCCCTGCATGGTTAAAATAGTAGTTTTAAATGGGCGTTTAAAATAAGAGTTGCAATTTTTTTAGAAATACTTTAAAATAAAAGTGAGGTAGGCTTTTTCCTATCTAGTCATTGTGGGGGTGATATTTATCTCGAGTAAAAATATTATCCATGATTTAATGAAACTGCCTCTGCCTAAGGTGGAGGTAGATAAATTAAAAAAGCGAGGTATAGAATTAGCTGACGAGCAATATACCTATTTTTTGCTTATGGCACTCGGTCAGTTTGAGGGGGCAGTCAGTAAAAATAATACTAAGGCTTTTGAATTGCTGACAAATATAGTCGGGCAGGTTGAGGTAGATAGTCAGGACAGGACTTATAGACTACCGGCTGATTTATTATCATCGCAATTTGTTGATGTAAATAGGTATATAAATAATCGTGAGTATAAGGAGTTTGCATTTAGAGGTGGGCGTGGGTCTACTAAGTCAAGTTATGTTGGGTTGAAAATAGTAGAGCTCATAAAAGCTAATCCAAATATACACGGACTAATTACTAGGAAATATGCTAACACATTAAGAGACAGCGTTTACGCACAGGTCTCATGGGCTATTAGTGAAATTGAGGACGAGCATAATTGGACTAAGACTACTAGCCCGATGCAGATGATATATAAGCCAACGGGTCAAATTATTTATTTTAGAGGTGGCGATGAGCCTGAGAAAATTAAATCCATAAAACCACCATTCGGGCAAATTGCGTTATTATGGTTTGAGGAAGCTGATCAGTTTGCTGGCGAGGAGCAGATGCGTAATATCAAGC
>NZ_DATJCY010000073.1:0-19917 GCF_035577925.1 Gelidibacter sp.
AAAGCACAATGAATTGCTATATTTGCAATCCGAAACGCAAGATTAGTCTTTTTACTTTCAGGAAAAATAGTTCTTTAAACAGAGATTTAGCCTTTTAACTAAGGCATAAAATAGATAAGGAGAGGTGCCTGAGTGGCCGAAAGGAACAGTTTGCTAAACTGTCGTACCAGCAATGGTACCGAGGGTTCGAATCCCTCTCTCTCCTCAAAGAATTTAATTCTTTAAATAAAGATGAATAAGTTTGCAACTTAAGAAAGTTTCTTTATCTTTGCATTCCCGAAAGGGAGACCGGATGTAGAATTTCTTAAAAATCTACAGGAATTAACACCAGCGGGGTGTAGCGTAGCCCGGTATCGCGCCACATTTGGGATGTGGAGGTCGTAGGTTCGAATCCTGCCACCCCGACCACACTTACACTAAGTAAGGTCTAAAACCCTCAAATTCTATGAATTTGAGGGTTTTTTGTTTTATATCATATCAAGAAACCCCAATATATATCAATCTAAATGTGAGTTAAACGGTGAGTCTTTTTAAGTTTTATATTTACTCACCGAATAGCTTATAAATAACTGTAAATCATTTATTTAAAACATTTATTTTGATGCTATTTATTATTGTTTGACTTCTTTACTGCATCCCATCCAACAGTTGGAATGAGAGAAGTGCACCAAAGCGTATGGGTTGAACATAAAATAATTGGATGTGCAGAGTAGAAACACCTTTAGGATTTAATTCGTATTACGTTTACCCCAGAACAACAAAGTTAAGCCTGCCACTGTTTATGCACGGATTACGGTAAACTGTTATAGAACTGAAATTTCCTTAAAAAGTAGAGTGTCGATAAACAATAGGAACGAAGTAAAAGGAAGCGCAAAAAGGGAAACAACAAGAAATCGCCAAATTGAATAGATACATGGAACAGGTGTGTTCATAAATTTTTGATTGTTATCAAGAATTGATGCAATAAAATAAAGGAATTGCGAATGAAACTCAAGGTTATTACCCGAGAGAATCTTGAAATTTTCAAAAAAAAACTTTTTGAAGAAATCAGAAAATATTCACCTTATATGAGAAAATCGGCACAAGAACCAACGGAATGGTTGAAAAGCTATGAGGGACGTAAATTATTGGGAATTTCAACAAGTACACTTCAAAACCTCTGGTTAAATGGAGCATTGCACTATCAATAAAATCTTTAATATTTACAAAATTGGCATTACCTAAACTTGTAACCAGCATTAGACTTTAACCAAGAAAGAGTCTATAGTTTATTTTTTGGTCTTAAAATAGGATTAATGAGTCTGAACAAAAAATAAAAACTTTTTTTATTATTAAAAATTGGAACTAACAATTTAAAATTCAATTGATTATAATCTTTTCCCAAAAACAAATCTAATGGATAGACATTTGCTAAACTCAATTCATCTATCTGATGTTTTACTTCCTTTAAGCTCATGGTTGACTGAAGCATCCGCACCATAGAAAAAAACACTAAAGCTTGTTGTTTTGCTATAATTCGTAAAATACAATTGGGATTCGTTGGTCTTTTTTCTAAGTCTTTAACAATTGGACTAAAATCCAAGGCAGCACTTTGCATATCTTTTATTAACTTATTATAGTGAACGGGATCTCTATTGTTCAAAACACTTTCTGGAGCAATTCTATATCGATGGGCTTCCAAGTTTAAATAAGCCATTCTTTGCGCTTTCAAAAAAATTCTTATCGTAAAAATAGCATCCTCTAAATAGCTTCCTTCTTCAAATTTAACTCCTAAACCTTCTAAAAACCCCCTATTTATCACATACCACCAAACTTCATTTCTATATTCTAAGCTGGCCACATAATCTTCGCCTGATAAAACTTCAGAAAGCATGTTGCTATTAAGTAATTCCTTCTGCCTTATTTTCTTAGAATTATATTTCGGCTTTATCGATATTGTCCGGCATCTTTGGGTTTTAAAGGTCAGAATATCCAAATCATGGTTTTCACAAGTTTCTACTATAAAATTTAGACAATGAGGCATAAGATAATCATCAGAATCTATAAAGTATAGATATTTCCCTTTAGCTTGGGCCATACCATAATTTCTTGCTTTGCCAGCACCTCCATTTTCAATGGTAAATACTTTTATCTGAACATTTTTTTCGGCATAGTTTTCTACGATTTTTAAACTATCGTCAGTTGAGCCATCATTGATAACTAGTATTTCATAATTTTCAGGATCTAAACTCTGATTTAAAATACTGTCCAAACATGTACCTACAAATGTTTCAACATTATAAACCGGAATGACAATACTTAATTTCATAAATTATTAAATCCTTACTCTTAATTTTTTTTGATTTAGCGCGCAAGGTAGACAAATTATGAGAAAAACCAGCAGAACATGGAGGTCAAGCCAGATACCTCATAGTACTATAACGTTTTTAATAAAGCTATAAAATCTTCATGCATATCATTGGTATAATCTAAATGAGTGACCATACGAAGTTTATGCCCACCCATATTGCTGATTTTGATATTATTTTCTGCTAAACGTTTTATAAAATTAGATCCTTCGACATTATCATTTAATTCAAAAATGATAATATTGGTTTCAATAGGTTCCATGTTCTTTACCGATGATAATTGAGAGAGTATTTTGCCTATTTCTTTAGCTTTTTTATGATCGTCTTGAAGTCGCTCAAAATTATGATCAAGGGCATACAATCCAGCCGCCGCTGCAAAACCTATTTGACGCATGCCGCCACCCAAAAGCTTTCTAATACGCAAAGCACCTTTCATGATATTTTCGTTTCCTAAAAGGACTGATCCAATTGGGCAACCCAAGCCTTTGCTTAAGCAAACAGAAATGGTGTCAAACAATTGGCCGTATTGTTTTGGGGTTTCGTTTTTAGCAATTAGCGCATTCCACAGTCTAGCACCATCAAGATGAAATCCTAAGTTATGCTGTTTTGCAACTAATTGAATGCGTTGTAGTTCATTAAAATCCCAACAGGCGCCACCCCCTTTATTAGTGGTGTTTTCTACCTCTATCAATGCCGTTAATGCACTATGATAAAATTCTGGTGGATTAATAGCTGCTTCCGCTTGTTCAGCAGTAAACATACCGCGACTTCCATCAATCAACTGACAAGAAACACCACTGTTAAACGAAGCTCCGCCACCCTCAAAATTATAGATATGCGCATATTTATCACAAATAACCTGGTCGCCAGGATTGGTATGCAGTTTCAAAGCCGTTTGGTTGGCCATGGTCCCGGAAGGAAAAAACATCGCTTTATCCATTCCAAACATATCTGCTAAACGTTTCTCCAAAGCATTGACCGTTGGATCTTCCTCATAAACATCATCACCAACTGGCGCATTCATCATCGCTTCCAACATGCCTTTTGAAGGCTTTGTAACGGTGTCACTTCTTAAATCTATAATCATAATTTTAATTTGGCATATAAGTACATTCGTCAGTTCCTATTGGCGATCCGTCAGGAATACGAGGTGCAGTTTCTACTTTAAATTTTTCGGGATGTTCACGAAGCTCGGTAATCATGCGTCCATATTGAGCCAGATACGGATTTGAACCTTGTTTTTTATCAGATAATATTTTCTGAATCTCATTTATGGCATCATTGGCCTTGGCTTGTACTTGAAAATAGGCAGCTTCAGAAACACTAAGATTCATAATGTATTTCAAAACATTGACATTTATGACGTGCTGAATTTCGTCATGATAAGCGTTATTGTGGTGTTTTGAAAATGAATTTTCGATAAGTGTTTGGAACACATTTTCTAAACTTAACTGGGCATTATCCAAGCTTTTTTGTTGCACCATCCTGTTGGCACGCTGTGGATGCAGTAAGAGTTGTAAAGTCATGTCACTTGCTGTTGCCGCAGCGCTAAAAGCATCAAAAGCAACACCTGTTTTTCCTGAAAACGACTCTCTGGTTTTTCCATATCCAAAAGCTCGAGGTGGAAATAACTCTAATTTATCCTTAGGAATAGCTAAAGTTTCTGCAGCAATGGAAAGCATTAGTGCTGAAAGTGCTTCTTTTTGAGCTTTGGCATCCAATACCTTTGTTACGAGTTGACCATCTCCTTTCACCGCATAATTATAATCCATCCCTCCTACTAATTTTGAAGTGGCTTCAATTTGATATCTATGGAAAAAATAAAGCGGCACAAACACATCTTCCAAAACAGAATAAGGCTCACCACTCCTGATATTATCAATCGAAAAATTTGAAATCGCTTTGGCACGTACTTTCAAAACACGTTCCAATTCATCGGAAGCACTTTTCCCATTATCCCACAAATGTGCAAAAGCATGTGCGCCGCCTTCAGCACGCGCATCCGTGTCAGAAATGAAACGTAAACCTTTGTCTTGGGCACTTTTTAAAATAGCATTTAAAGCTTCTTTTTCATTGGTATTTTTATCAAACTCCGAATAGCTGTAGGCAACTGTTGTTTTATCCCAAATACCAATGCCATCTATATATGAGTTTTCGATATTTATATTGCCTTTGTCAAGCGTGATTTTAGGATGAGGATAATCCATAACCGAGGCATCATTGACACTGCTGGCTGCAAAATTGTGTGCAAAGCCAAGAGTATGACCAACTTCGTGTGCACCCAATTGTCGCATGCGTGCCAAAGCCAACTTGAGCATCGGCTCATTATTGGTATCTGAATTGGCATAAGGTTTATTCATCAAGGCTTGAGCAATCATAAAGTCTTGACGAACGCGCAAACTTCCCAAACTCACATGGCCTTTAATAATTTCGCCAGTTCGTGGATCGACCACCGAAGCCCCATAACTCCATCCTCGTGTTGAGCGATGCACCCATTGAATGACATTATAACGGCAATCCATCGGATCAGCATCTGCTGGCAACATTTCAACTTGAAAAGCATTTTTAAAACCAATGGCTTCATAAGCTTCATTCCACCATCGTGCGCCTTCCATTAGCGCAGTCCGAATAGGTTCCGGTGTGCCAGGATCAAGGTAATAAATTATTGGTTTTTTGGCTTCGCTCATTTCCAATTCTGGATTTTTCTTTTCCAATCGGTGTCTAATGGCCAAGCGCTTGACAATAGGTTCTTCAATAGGCGTGGAATAATCCATATAAGAAATTGAAATGGCGCCGCTACGTGGATCAAACATTCTTGGCTTATAATTATCATCCGGCAATTCTATAAACGAATGGTGTTGAATCACACTCACCAATGAAGCTGTTGGAGTTACACTTCTAATATTTCTACCTTTAACTTCACCATTAAACGTCAATAAAGCTTCAAATTCTACATTCTTCGGAAATGCTTTGGTACGCTCCAGATGCAAGGCACTTTTAGATAAATCTACTTTATAAGTGCCTTCGTTTTGATCTTTTAAACGCTTGCCCACTTCGTGCGCATCTTCCATTAAAAACGAAGTTAAATCGACAATGTATTTTCCATTATTTTCTTCTTCAATTTTAAATCCGTACAAAACCGACGAAGCAAATGCTTGCTCAATACTTTTTCGTTCCTGTACATTATCGGTAATCGCTCTAAACCTTTGATTGGGCTGTATCAATAAAAGTTTATTTCCTGCTTTTACAAATTTCACCAGGCGCGTACTCCCCAATTGTCCTCTGTCCAAACCAATATCATTGGATCCCACGCCACTTGCCAAGCTGTTGATATATAAAAATTCATGATCTAATTTATCGACTTCCAAATAAATTTTATCCTGTTTCTCTTCATAATAAAAATTAAAAAAGCCCTTATAAGGTTCCAGTTTCTTATCCTTTAATAATTGTGAAAACAAAGGTGTTACTGACAACAGTAAGATGAGATTGAGTAATTGTTTTTTCATAATGGAAATTTAATCCATAAAACTAATCAAATTATCTCAAAAAAATATCCTTGCTTTTCTTTAATTCAGCAATCTTTAAATGATATATTTGCATAAAATTTATATTATTTATGACTACATCCGATCAAATTAAAGGTCTTGTAGAGCGCCTTGGTGCGTTGAGGAGGTATCTTTGACGTAGATGCCAAAACTATTGAGATTATTAACGAAGAAGAAAAAACCTTCGATCCAAATTTTTGGAACGACTCCAAAACAGCCGAACGTGTCATGCAGTCCTTGCGTGAAAAAAAACATTGGGTAGCTGATTATGAAACAGCCAAATCATTAGTAGAAGATTTAGAAGTACTTTATGAATTTCACAAAGCTGATGATGTATCCGCAGAAGAATTAAATGCACATTTAGAAAAAACCGTTTCTCATATTGAAAAGCTAGAGTTAAAAAACATGCTTTCTGAAGAGGGTGATAACTTGAGCGCTGTACTTCAAATCACCTCGGGAGCTGGCGGTACCGAATCCTGCGATTGGGCGAGCATGCTAATGAGAATGTATCTGATGTATGCCGAAAACAACGGATTTAAGGTCAAAGAACTGAACTTTCAGGAAGGCGATGTTGCCGGTATCAAAACGGTTACTTTAGAAATTGAAGGCTCTTTTGCATTTGGTTGGCTTAAAGGTGAAAACGGTGTGCACAGATTGGTCCGCATTTCGCCATTTGATAGTAATGCAAAACGGCATACAAGTTTTGCATCAGTCTATGTATATCCGCTTGTGGACGATACCATCGAAATTGACATCAATCCTGCCGATATTGAAATTACAACCTCGCGCTCTGGTGGCGCCGGCGGACAGAATGTTAACAAAGTAGAAACAAAAGTGCAATTGGTGCATAAACCTACAGGCATTCAGGTTTCATGTTCAGAAACGCGTTCACAACACGATAACAGAGCAAGAGCTTTGCAAATGTTGCGATCGCAGTTATATGAAATTGAACTTCAAAAACAGTTGGCGCAACGTGAAGATATTGAATCTAGCAAAATGAAAATTGAATGGGGAAGCCAGATTCGAAATTACGTTATGCATCCGTATAAATTGGTTAAAGATGTCCGAACAGGACATGAAACTGGTAATGTTGAAGACGTCATGGATGGTGATATCGATGAATTCCTAAAAGCCTATTTAATGATGATGGGGCAAAAGGATGACAATCCTAATGAGCTTTAAATATGACATTTTAAATGTAGAACAACAAGGTTAAAATTATTCTTTATTTAAAATTTTTATACTGTGGAAGAATTGCGAATGGTGCCGATTTAATCAAGCCTATTTGCAATTCTTTCAATCGTTTAGGATCAACCAAAGTAAGATGTTCATTTGTTTTAAAAATCAATTCTACCTCATTGATATAGTTTTGATCAAAAAAGTCCGATTTAATAGTAAAACAAGCATACTCCTTAAGTTCTACACTCGAAAAATAATCGGCAAATTTAATGTCATCACCACCAATATAACCTTTGGAAAGCCAAACCCATAACGCGGGAATTCCGTAAGCGTGAGCTATGATAATACCGTGAAGGGAACTCGAAACAATTTTCTCACACGAATGAACATCATCAATAACTTTTTCAATATCATCCAATAAATTAATAATCAATATTTTATCGCTATTTAATTTTGAAATCGTTTCATTATAATGCAGAAAATGAGGAATTATGCCAATAGCGTATTTTTTTTCAGTTTTTGAAGTGTACATCAATGGTGTTAAAAGTGCAGGGTCACCAATATATTCAGGAACTTTATAGCCAAGCTCCCGAAGTCGCGCCTGACTATGTTTTCCACGAACTGCGTAAAAATCAGCATTTTCGATATGATTGTCAATAAACATAATTCCAGAACCCCAAATATCACAATGTGGGTGCGAATATAAATCCATCACACTGCCAATACTCAAAAGAAGATTTTGCTTTCTGCTTAAAACAAATCGGATGTTATAGTACACGTCCCTAACCGATACGTTTCGATTATAAATATTTCTAAGATAATTTAAAATAGCCCGCTTATTAAATCCCCTATGTCTTAATGGTGTATAAATCGCTTCTTTACCTGTTAATTTCTCCACTATATAAGGACCCAGCGCATCTCCAAAGTTCTCTTTACCAAAAGGAACTTTATACCAATACATATAGATTTTATTAGATTTCAATCTGCGTAACTGTTTTTTATAAATTAAATCCTTTCCATCATATTTTTAGAATTCGTAAATATAACAAAAACCTATCCATTTCATTATTTGTAACAACAAATACCAAACCCACTTTAAAGACCAAATCCTATACATCATAAATTCTTTTATATAACTTCATATACTTGATTATACTTATATGATCTTTGGCAAATCCATAAAAAGAACAGATTTTTGATGTCTGAAACAACAATAAGCAAATGAAAAAAATTGATACCATTATCTTCGATCTTGGAGGTGTCTTAATAGATTGGAATCCTGAATATGTTTACAATGGCGTATTTAATGGCGATAAAGAGAAAATGAAATGGTTTTTTGATACCATCTGTACCCACGATTGGAACGAAAACCAAGATGCCGGTTATCCCCTAGCCCAAGCAACAGCCGATAGAATTGCACTTTTTCCTGAACATGAAGAGCTTATTAAAATGTTTTATGGAAGATGGAAAGAGATGCTGGGAGGTCCAATTAAAGGAACAGTTGAAATTCTAAAAAAACTAATAGACAGCAAGCACTATAAAATTGTGGCGCTCACCAATTGGAGCCATGAAACTTTTCCGATAGCTCTTGAAACTTTTGATTTTCTACATTGGTTTGAGGGTATTTTGGTTTCAGGTGAAGAAAAAACCCGAAAGCCATTTAAAGATATTTATGAATTGACCTTAAGTCGATTTGAAATTACAGCTGAAAATTCAATTTTTATAGATGACAATCTTCGAAATGTTGATGCTGCCAAAGAATTAGGTATTAATACCATCCATTTTAAAACCCCTGAACTGCTCAAAGAACAATTGGCTTCTTTCGGCATTGTACTTTAAATTACTTTTGAAATACGTTAAAACTATAAAAACAAAAAAATGATATCAATTTACCATAATCCAAGATGCAGCAAATCAAGAGAAGGCCTGGCCATTCTTGAAAGTCAAAATAAAGATTATCAAGTCATTAAATATATGGACGATATTTTAAGTGTCGAAAAACTTAAAGAAATCATTCAGATTCTTAAAATAAAACCTATAGAGCTGGTCAGAACCAACGAACTTATCTGGAAACAAAACTACAAAAATTCAGAGCTTTCTGACGATCAAATTATTGATGCCATGATCTCACACCCCAACCTTATTGAACGCCCAATTGTCATTCATGGCAACAAGGGCGTTATTGGCCGTCCACCTCAAAAAATCCTAGATATTCTGTAAGGATTCTTTAACACAACTTTAACCAAACGCCATTAAACCAAATTCTATTTTTGCACTCTTAATAACTAAACTATCCTATTATGGGTGCAAAACTATTGACTATTCCTCTTCTGGCATTTTTTTTATGCGCTGGCACATCGTTTGCCCAAACTAGCGATGCCATAAAAAAAGAACAAGAAAAATACATGCAAAAACAACTAGAGGACTATAATAATCGTGTTGATGCTTATGTCAACTTATTAAAAGTTGACGATTTTAAAGCAACGATTATCAAACAAAAAATTGAGGAGTTTTATAAAAAACGACATGAGATTTTAATGTCAGAAGTTTCTGAATTTGAAAAACAGCCCTTAATAGAAGAGTTCAAAGCCACCCTCTTTTCTGATGTTAACGAGCTTTATACCGAAGAAACAATTATGTCTATACAACGGTTTTTGACCGATAATAAAACGGAAGTTAAAAATTTTAAAAAAAAACTAAAAAACAACTAAACCAATGAAACTAATACCCTACGTATTTACCCTATTATTCCTATTAACTTCAAATATTCTTTCCGCACAAGATGACGTCCACATCACTGGTGTTGTAATGGACAAAGAGATTAACCAACCGCTTGAATATGCCACAATTGCATTTTTCAGTAAAAAAGAAAATCGGATTGTTACCGGAGGAATTACCGATTTGGAAGGTAAATTCGACATTAAAGTTCCGAGAGGAACCTATGATATTTCTATTGAATATATTTCTTATGGCACACTAAAGTTGCCTAACAAAACCTTGCTTCAAAATACTAATTTGGGTGTTCTAAACCTTGTAGTAGATGCACAGGCACTTGGTGAAGTTTCAATTATTGCCGAACGCACAACAGTAGAAATTAAGCTGGATAAAAAAATATACAGCGTTGGTCAAGATTTGACCGTTAGAGGTGGTACCGTCAGTGATGTATTGGATAATATCCCATCGGTTTCTGTGGATGTTGAAGGCAATGTTTCGATGCGAGGCAATGACAACGTTACCATATTAATAAACGGAAAACCATCAGGATTGGTTGGTCTTAATTCAACCGATGCTTTACGTCAACTTCCTGCCGAATCTATTGAGCGTGTGGAAGTTATCACATCACCATCAGCTCGTTATGATGCTGAAGGAACTGCAGGTATTTTAAATATCATCTTAAAAAGAAGTAAACTTCAAGGTTTAAATGGTGCTATAACCGCAAATGTGGGGCATGCGCCAACGGCTGGACTTTCTGGTAATATCAATTACAGAACTGGTGATTTCAACTTCTTTAACACTACAAGTTATACTTATAGAGAATCACCAGGAAAATCTTCTACAGAAACCGAATATTTCAATATTAGACGTGACGAATTTGGAAATGTTATTGAAGACAAGCCAAATACATTCTTAAACGAAAATCGTAATTCTGAAAGAGAAAGTAAAAATTTTACTACGAATTTTGGTGTGGAATGGTATATTAATGATTCGGCATCATTAACAACTTCTGTGGTTTTTAGAAAAAGTGATACCGATAATAATGCGACCAATTTAAGTAGAGAATTTGATCTTAACAGTAATTTAATTTCGCTTTCTGAACGTTTTGATCCTGAAATTAGAGACGACAAAACCATTCAATACTCGGTTAACTTCAACAAACAATTTGGTGGCAATAGTCAACATAAATTAACATTCGATTTCCAATACGAAACCAATGACGAAGACAACCGCTCATCCATTACCCAAGACAGCGCTCCAGTTGAGCGTGTTTTGACCTTACAAACACAAGACAAAATCTTATTGGCATCAGACTATGTGCTTCCACTTGGAAACAGCAGCCAGTTTGAATTTGGATACCGTGGAAACTTCAATAATCTAGATACGGATTACAGTTTGGAGTTTTATGAAAATGGCAATTACGAATTGGATACAAACGTTAGTAATAATTTAATTTACCGTGATTACATCAATTCGGTTTATACTCAATTCGGAAGTAAACTCGGCAATAAATTCTCTTATTTAGCTGGTTTGCGTATGGAAGCCGCTCGTATTACAATTGATCAAAAAACGTCAAATGATTTTGAGAAAAAGAATTATGCAGGCTTATTTCCAACACTTAATCTTGGCTATGAAATTGATGAAAACCAAAGTATTCAATTAGGTTATAACCGCCGCATCAGAAGACCTTGGTCGCGTTTTATCAATCCGTTTCCATCAAGAACAAGCCCTACAAGTGTGTTTCAAGGAAACCCAAATATCGACCCAAGTTATTCTAACAAGGTGGATTTAGGATTTTTGAAAAAATTCAACAAATTTACCTTAAACTCATCTTTATATTACGAGAGAGCTACAGATGTATTTAATTTTATCACTGAAGCTACCGGCGATTTCTACATCAGAGATATCAACATGACCATCAACGAGAACGACCCTAACTTCGATTTTATAACCTCTCAATATGAAAGTGTAAACCCGGTAGTTAGAAGAACGCCTATTAACTTGGCAACAAACGATAGATATGGTTTTGAATTTACATTATCCTACCGTGCTTCAAAAAACTGGAACGTGAATGGTAACTTCAACTTATTCAAATCAAAATCGGAAGGTGTTTATAACGAGGTAGATTATGGCGCCGAAAACTTAAGCTGGTTTGCACGTATCAACAACAAATTAACCTTGCCAGGAAAAATTGATTGGCAAACCCGTATTTTCTATATGGGACCAACAGAAGATGCCCAAAACAAAAGTAAAGGCATGTTTTCTACCGATTTAGCATTCAGTAAAGATTTGTTTAACGACAATGCTTCACTTGCATTTAACGTAAGTGACATTTTCAATACCAGAAAAAGAATAACAGATACCTTCACCGATACCTTTAATAGTTCATCAGAATTTCAGTGGAGACAAAGAACTTTTAACCTCTCGTTTACGTACCGTTTCAATCAACAAAAGAAACAACAACGTTCAATGGAACGTTCAAACGGTGGTGACGAATTTGAATTTGAAGGATAGTCTTCAAGTTTGACTAAAAAAACAAATCAACATTAATAAAAAAGCGACTGAATTTATATTATTCAGTCGCTTTTTTTGTTTGGATTAAGTTCTTTAAAACGTGATATTTTCTGATAAATTAATTCACATATAATTGATCTGAAATCTGATTTCTTTAATCAAAAAGCAAATCGTTATCAATAGCAAATCCATCAATAAAATCAATTGATTTTACGATCAGATCATGAAATACAGCATCTTGGACTACAAACGGTACTTCACTGGTATAACTTTTTAAGAACGCTTCGATAATTGGTGATGATTTTACAGGTTTCCTAAAAGCAATCGCTTGTGATGCATTTAACAGTTCTATGGCCAAAACGCGTTCTACATTATATATAAGTGTGTAAGCTTGTGTTGCTGCATTGGCTCCCATACTGACATGATCCTCTTGTCCGTTTGATGAAACAATGGAGTCAATACTTGCTGGTGTTGCCAATTGTTTATTGGCACTTACAATACTTGCCGCGGTGTATTGCGGAATCATAAAACCAGAGTTTAAACCCGGATTATTTACCAAAAACGCAGGAAGTCCACGTAGTCCGGAAATTAATTGATAGATACGACGTTCGGAAATATTTCCAAGTTCGGCCATAGCAATTTTCAAATAATCCAAAGCCAAAGCCAAAGGTTGCCCGTGGAAATTTCCTCCGGATATGATTTTATCTTCCTCAATAAATACATTCGGATTGTCGGTCACCGAGTTGATTTCGGTTTTTATGGTTTTATGAACAAATGCCAAGGTATCTTTAGTTGCGCCATGAACTTGTGGCATGCATCGAAATGAATATGGATCCTGAACATGCTGTTTTTTTTGTGCAATAAGTTCACTTCCGTCCAAAAACTCCCTGATTCTTTCAGCTGTTTTTAGTTGACCGTTATGAGGTCGCACCAAATGCACCAGTGCATCAAAAGGTTCAATACGTCCATCAAAGGCATCCAAAGAAATACTGCCAATAAAATCGGCCAAATACGAAAGTTTATAAGCTTTCAATAATAAATGAACGCCGTAAGCACTCATAAACTGTGTGCCGTTCAAAAGTGCCAATCCTTCTTTGGACAATAAATTGACAGGCTGCCACTTAAAACGTGCCAAAACCTCTTGTGACGGCACTACTTTTCCTTCAAAGTACACCTCGCCCTTACCAATTAATGGTAAAGATAAATGGGCTAAAGGTGCCAAATCGCCAGATGCCCCCAACGATCCTTGAGTATAGACAATCGGTAAAATATCATGATTATAAAAATCGACCAAGCGCAAAACCGTTTCCAATTGTACACCGCTATGGCCATAACTCAAAGATTGGATTTTAAGTAAAATCATCAGTTTCACAATGTCGTTTGGCACACGTTCGCCAATACCGCAAGCGTGCGACATGACCAGGTTTTCTTGAAGCTGCGTCAAATTCTCTTTAGAGATTTTAACATTATACAAAGAACCGAATCCCGTATTAATTCCATAAATAGGCTCGTCTTGGCCAAGCATTTTGGCATCGAGATAGTTGCGGCAATTATTGATTTTACTGATCGCTTGATCCGAAAGTTCTAATTTTTTATTGTAAAAAAGAATATCACTGATGGTCGATAATTCTAAAGTGTCTGTAGAGATAAAATGTGTCAATGTCAAAGTTTTTTTTCCAAACTCAAAAATCAGCATATACTTTTCATTTTGCAACAAATGTTAATAATTAATAAAAGATTATACAATATGTCGCCAAACTATTACTTTTGAAAACTTAAAATTATAATAATGAAAAAAATTCTTGTTTTCTTATGTGCTTTATCTATTGTTTCATGTAAGGAAGAACCTAAAGATTATGTCACCTTTTCTGGTAAAATTTCCAATCAGAAAAGTGATTCCCTGTTAGTTGGAACCAGAACGTATAGTAAAACCATTAAAATTAATCCTGATGGAACCTTTAAGGACACCCTTAAAATAAACGAACCTGGAGTTTTTGCAATTTATGATGGCCATGCATCAACGCCTATTTTTCTAAGAAACGGCTACGAATTGAATATGGAAGTCAATGCTGAAGACTTTGATCAATCGATCAAATTTTCAGGACGTGGATCAGAAAACAATACCTTTTTGGCAAAACATAAAATTTTGCAAGAAGGCCTATTGGACCAGGATAAATTTAGCGGTTTGAACCGAGAGGAATTACAAAACGAATTAAAATCCGTTAAAACCGAATTGAGCAATTTTTATAATAGTGATAAATCTATCGACTCAATTCTGTTGGCTCAAGCTAACCGAAATTTGGAGCCAATGATCGGCATGTACGAAAACTACTTTTTAGAATCGATTGCCATTAGAGAGCAATTTCCGGTAGGCTCACCATCACCTACTTTTAAAGATTATGAAAACTTTGCCGGTGGAACAACTTCGCTGGGAGACCTAAAAGGAAAATATGTTTATATTGATGTTTGGGCGACATGGTGTGGTCCTTGCATTGCAGAAATACCTTCAATTAAAAAACTTGAAGCACAATACAAAGGTAGAAACCTTCAGTTTGTGAGCATCTCTATTGATGATGCGATGAGAAGTGGTGGTGGCGATTTAGAAGTTGCAAAAAACAAGTGGAAAACTATGGTTAAAGAAGAAGAATTGGTGGGCATCCATTTATTTTCTGATAAAAACTGGGAATCTGATTTCATTAGAAACTATAACATCCAAGCCATTCCAAGATTTATCCTAATCGATCCAAATGGCAATATTGTAGATCCAAATGCGCCAAGACCATCAAGTAAAAAACTTGTTGAGTTATTTGATAGCTTAAGCATCTAAGAAAGTACATATTCTAAATTGAAAACCGCTCTTTAAAAGTCTTTAAAGAGCGGTTTTCAAATTTATAAACTAATCTTGAGTTTCTTGTTGAACCTTTGGCTTTGCAAATAAATCCAGATAGGCTTGCCCTAAATAATCGACCACATGACTGGCAGTCAAACTTTGATAACCATAATCTTCTACAGCAATATCTGCCGATTTCCCATGTAAATAAACCCCAAATAAAGTGGCGGTCAAGGGTTCATAACCTTGGCAAATAAGTCCTGTAATGAGTCCTGTGAGCACATCGCCCGTTCCACCTGTTGCCAATCCAGGATTTCCGGTAGAATTGATATATAATTTATCGCCAAAAACCGTAATGGTATTGGCGCCTTTAATGACAATAATACATTTGTGTTTTTTTGAAAATGCCTTTGCCTTTTTTAATTTATCAAAATCGTTTTTCCATTTACCAATAAGACGTTCCAACTCTTTTGGATGCGGCGTAAGTACGGTTTGTGGTTTTAATAATTTCAAATCCTCCGTATGTTTTGCTAATAAATTTATGCCATCAGCATCAATCACTAAAGGCGATGTGTTCGTTTTTAAAAATTTTTGAAATGCCAAATGTGTACTTTCATCCAATCCCATGCCCATTCCAATGCCAATTGCTGTCGGTTTAATATCAAAAAGAATATTGGTCAATTTGTCATCATCAACATCTGTAATAACCATTGCTTCAGGAAAAGCAGATTGCACAGGGATATAACCGCATTTTGGAACTAAAACACTGACTAGCCCAGCACCAGATGCTAATGTTCCTTTTGAAGAAAGAATTATAGAACCTATTTTACCATAACTTCCACCTATTATCAATCCGTGTCCATAAGTTCCTTTATTTGAGAATTTTGTTCTTTGTTTATATATTGGCAACATTTCATATTTACCAATCAATTCCACTTCAGTTTCTGTGTTTTGCAAGAATTCGATATCAATTCCAATATCAATAACTTCCCATTGCGTAGTGTATTTTGATGTTTCTGGAAGAAAGAAAACCAGTTTTGGCGATTGAAAACTTAAGGTATAATCTGCCCAAACCACACCATTTTCATCCTCTGGAACTTCATCAGGATAAAGTCCTGAAGGCAAATCGATAGCTAATGTAAATGCTGTTGATTCCTTAAAATGCTGAAATAATCCTTTTACCCATTCATTAGCTGGTCGGTTTATTCCAATTCCAAATACGGCATCTACTATAATATCATCGGGATTGATAGGCGGAAAATCAGCCTTACAATTTAGCATGGTTGGCCATTTTTTGGTGGTTTGTTTTATCCTATCATAATTTATCAAAAAATCATTGCTGCGTTTATCACTACAATTTACAATATAACAATGCACATTATAGCCATAATTAATAAGATGCCTGGCCAAAACCAATCCGTCACCGCCATTATTGCCAATCCCGCAAAAAACATGAATTGGCACTTGAGCACCTTGCATACGATCATGGATCCAATTAAAAATTTGCATGCCTGCCCGTTCCATTAAATCGGTGGAACTTATATTTTGTTTTATTGCGGTTAATTGATCGCCATTATAAATTTGTTCTTTTGAGAATATTTTCATTTTAAACGTTTTTTTTTAAGGATTTGATAAATATTTAACTTTACACTTTTATTAGTAGTCAGTAAATTTTTTTATTTCAGTAAAAATAATACTTTTGAAAGGTATAGACAGATAATATGTTTACTTTACTATTCACATATCTAATTTTCACCATCCTGATTTCTTCAACCGGGACAACCTTTATTGGCGGTATTACCCCTCGGGGTTAACTATTATTTTATTACTCGTCAAGCATTTTCTATTTTATTTTATTTTTATTTAATCCCGTGTACATCATATTATGAACGTATTAAAATTTGGTGGAACCTCTGTTGGTTCTATAGAAAACATAAAAAAAGTCATTGAAATTCTCGATAATTATTCTAAAAAAGAACCTGTAATTTGTGTAGTTTCTGCCGTTGGAGGCATTACCGATAAACTCTTAAGAGCTGGGGAGTTTGCCCAGCAAAAAAATGAAAACTACCTACCACTGTTTGAAGAAATCAAAACCATCCATCTCAGTATTTTGGAAGGACTTATTCCCGATCAAAATGAGGCGGCCAAAACTTATTTAGAAAATAAATTATCGAGCTTAAAAAGCTTATTGGACGGTATTCATCTCATCAATGAGCTGTCACCTAAAACTTCTGATAAATTGGTAAGTTATGGTGAACTCCTTTCCTCTTTTATAGTTGCGGAAACCATGAAAAGTCAAAATTTGGATGCGGTCAGAAAAAACACCCAAGACCTCATAGTGACCAATAACAACTTTACAAAAGCGGAAGTTAATTACCCAACATCAAACACTAATATTTCTGAATACTTTAAAAATGCCGCTCAAAAAATTACCATTTTACCAGGATTTATTGCACGATCCACAACGGGCGAAACTACTACCTTAGGTCGTGGCGGATCGGATTTTACAGCAGCACTAGTTGCAGCAGCACTAAGAGTGAACCGATTGGAAATTTGGACCGATGTTAGTGGCATGTACACAGCAAATCCAAAAATTGTAAAACAAGCCTATCCTATTGAAAAGTTATCATATAGGGAAGCTATGGAACTCTCTCACTTTGGAGCAAAAGTATTGTATCCACCATCTGTTCAACCGGTTTTAAGTTTGAACATTCCTATTCATATCAAAAACACATCAGATCCGGAAGCATATGGCACCCGCATTACCAACGACAATAGCAATGGGTTTTTAAAAGCTGCCAAAGCTATTAGCAATATTAGCAATATTGCGCTATTGACCTTACAAGGTACTGGAATGATAGGAATTCCTGGGTTTTCAAAACGCCTTTTTGAAACTTTGGCTCAGGAAAAAATCAATGTTATTTTTATAACACAAGCCTCTTCTGAACATTCCATTTGTTTTGGTATTGATGAGAAAGATGCCGAACTCGCAGCTTCAAATATTAATATCACTTTTGAAAATGAGATTTCACTAAAAAAAATTGACCCTATTATTGTCGAAAAAGACCTGTCCATTATTGCATTGGTTGGTGATAACATGAAAAACCACCAAGGCATTAGCGGAAAAATGTTTAGCACTTTGGGTCAGAACAATATAAATATTAGAGCTATTGCGCAAGGGGCTTCAGAAAAAAATATTTCTGCGGTAATTGCCGAAAAGGATGTGAAAAAAGCATTGAATGCCATTCATGAACGCTTTTTTGAAGATCAGACCAAACAGCTCAACGTGTTTATTACAGGCGTTGGAAATGTTGGAGAAAAATTGGTGGAGCAAATCCATCAACAGAAAAAATATCTGAAGGAACAATTAAAAATCAATATGCGGATTGTTGGTTTGTCCAATTCCAGAACCATGGTTTTTAACGAAACGGGATTATCCTCAAAATCGTGGAAAGACGATTTAAATTCTGGTGAGAAAGCATCGATAAACGGCTTTTTTGAACGCGTTAAAACACTCAATCTGCGAAACAGTATTTTTGTAGATGTTACTGCCAACGAAGATGTTTCAAAAATTTATGCCAATTATCTAAAAGAAAGCATCGCTGTTGTGGCGTGCAACAAAATTGCGTGTTCCAGCACTTATTCCAATTATAGTCAATTAAAAAATCTTTCGATAAAGTACAATGCACCATTTTTATTTGAAACCAATGTTGGTGCTGGTTTGCCTGTTATTGATACTCTAAATCATTTAATTAATTCTGGCGATAGAATAACATCTATCCAAGCGGTGCTTTCAGGAAGTTTGAATTTTGTGTTCAATAAATTTGATGCCACAACAAAATTTCATGATATCGTTAAACAAGCGCAAAAAGAAGGTTATACAGAACCCGATCCACGTATCGATTTGAGTGGCGTGGACGTAGCCAGAAAAATTCTTATTCTCGCTAGGGAGAGCGGTGTAGAAATGAATTTGGAAGATATTGAAAACACCTCGTTTTTAACTGAAAACAATCATAAAAGTAGCTCTGTTGATGATTTTTATGAAACATTAATTACGGATGAAGCTCATTTCCAAAAACTCTATGAATCGGCAAAAAACAACAATTGCCAACTCAAATATGTAGCAGAATTTGATGGCAAAACTGCTAAAGTCGGGCTGAAGGAAATTCCACCACAACATCCATTCTATAATTTAGAAGGAAAAGATAATATTGTGATGTTTTATACACAACGCTACCGTGAGCAACCTTTGATAATTAAAGGTGCTGGTGCCGGTGCAGAAGTTACGGCTTCCGGACTGTTTGCAGATATTATCAGAATTGGAAATTAGAAATACGTAAATTATTTAAAAAGAAAACTTGTGGCTAAAAATGAAATCAAAATATTTTCTCCAGCAACTGTAGCAAATGTATCTTGTGGATTTGATGTTCTCGGATTTTGTTTGAATACAATTGGTGATGAAATGATCCTCAGAAAAACAAAAGAAAAAGGACTAAAAATCACTAAAATTGAAGGTTTTGATCTTCCATATGAACCTGAAAAAAACGTAGCGGGTGTTTCGGCTTTAGCAATGATCGCTGATGCACAACCCGATTTTGGCTTTGAAATGGAAATCTATAAAAAGATTAAACCAGGCAGTGGAATTGGCAGTAGTAGCGCAAGTGCCGCTGGAAGTGTATTTGCCATCAACGAACTTTTGGGACGTCCGTATAATAAAACCCAAATTACAGATTTTGCGATGAAAGGCGAAGCATTGGCAAGTGGTAGTGAGCATGCCGATAATTTG
>NZ_DATJCY010000074.1:0-1695 GCF_035577925.1 Gelidibacter sp.
AAATTATTGGTTAGCAATACCACAGATTGCTGCTTATCAGCTTCCCAATATTCAATCTTTCGAGACTTGTGTTTTATGTCATCTTTGGAAAACTCCACTTCTGCATCGTGCAAAACAACCAATCCGTTTTCATTTACAAGATAACAGCTGTCCTGTTGTATAAAGCGTTGATTTTTCTTCATTTTGGTCACATAAAACACACCTTCCTGTGTAAACTGCTCAAACACTTTATAGTCAATATAGGCTCTGTCCATGGCTAAAAATGCACCATTGCTTAGCTTCAATTTACGGAGCATATTATGATCGTGGGTAGCTGCTGAAGTAAAATGAATGGAATAGGGTAATACCAAATATAATTATTACATAGTCCAATCAAGTTCTGAGAATATATATTCAAATCCACAAATGCTTTTAATTTTAGTTGGTGTTAATTTGCCAATAGCCATTGTAATAAACTCACTTACTTCCTCCAGTTCATAGTGAATTTTGTTAGTGAATCCCCTTTTTAATACTCCCCACATATTTTCTGCAGGGTTTAGTTCAGGACTGTAAGGTGGCAAAAATATTAGGACAATATTTTCCGGTATTTTTAAAGATTTCGCTTTGTGAAAAGCACCATTATCCAATGCCACTATTTTTAATTCATCAGGGCGATTTAATGAAAACTGATCCAGAAAAAGCTGAAAGATTTCTGAGTTACAATTAGGCAGTTCCAATAGGAATTGGTCTCCACCAATGGGCGAGAACGCACCAAATAAGTAGAGATTCTTAAAGATTTGATGAAATGGACATATCGGCTTCACTCCTTTTGCAGTCAATGCTTTGCCATTTCGAGTGAATAATCCAAAACGGCTCTCATCTTGAAAATACAAATTAACTGTTTTGAATTTTACATCAGATTGTAAAGCTATTTCCTGGCATTTTTGACTGAAGTTTTTTTAAAAGTGTCAACCATCAAATCATCCTTTTTTACATGACTTTTACGGGCAACCTTTATTTTGCTTCCAAAGTGACGCTGGCTGTATTTTAATAAAGTAATATATTTTATTTCCTTAGAAAATTCTTGATTTACCCACTCTAATAGTTCTGTATACCCTCTAATGCCATTTTTGGGGTTATTCAATTTCTTTTCAATCTTCTCATGCTCTTCTTTGGAAAATACACTCTTCTTGAATCCGCCAATTCTTCCATGAGTTAATAAAGGAGTAATCCCTTCCTTTTGGTATTGGTTTCTCCATTTTACAATACTATTATGATTGATACCTGTAATCTTTGAAAGTTCTCTTTTGGAAATTCCGGTTTTTTCATGCTTTTTAATCTCTATAAGCATTAATAAACGTTTACCAATCAGCTCTCCATTTTTACGTTGAAGACTACGGAGTTCACTGATACTTTCGGTAATTGTAATTTGAAAGGGATATGCCATTTTGTTATAATTATTAGATAGTCCAAAGTTAAAATAAAAAAATCTAATAAACAAATATTGGACTATTTATTTTTTATAATTGGTATAAGATACAAATTTGGGTTACGCTCATCGCCAACCTACTGCTATCTGTTATTAAAAAGAAAGTAAAACGAGATTGGAGTTTTTCCAATCTTACAACCATGATAAGGCAAACCTTGATGTACTATATCAATCTTTATAGCTTCTGTGAAAATCCTGAAAAAGCCTGGTTGTCCATCATACACCAA
>NZ_DATJCY010000075.1:0-3619 GCF_035577925.1 Gelidibacter sp.
AACAAAGTACTCTTTTAGTGAAGGATCAATATCTGTTTGTAATACCCAAAGTAATAAAAAAGAGATGGTAAATCCGAAAAGCAATGCAGGAATAATCATTCTAAGACTCAGTGCTCTTGGAATCTTAAGAAATAGTGGCAACTTGTTGAGAATAAGTACAAATATTACAACCGACAATGTTTCAATCAAAAACTGAGTCATAGATACATCGGGAGCGCCAAAAAACAGAAAAATAAGTGCAGTACTATAACCAACCAAACCCATGGAAATAATTACAGTTAGTCTCGAATTGGAAGTGATGAGAACACATAATGCTACGAGCATAATAACTACAATGAGCACTTCGTGTAGGCGAAACCCAACTGACGAGTGAAATAAATCGACCAGCGAAACGTCAAAACTACCAAAACCAACAACCAGTAAAACCATTGCCACAAAACAGACAGCAATGGTTACCAAATAATTTCGCAATAAACCAGATTGGAAAAAGCGAGTTTGTGCAGTAGATATTCTCAAGAGACTTGGGATGAACTTATCATAAATAGCTTCTGGGCCAAATAAATTATTTAAATTGAAACGATTGGCAAGATGTCTGATTTTGTGACGAATGAGATAAACACCCCATCCTGCAACTAACGTTAGTAAGCTCAATCCAAATATAAGCGTAAAGCCATGCCATAGCATTAATTCTAAAACACTATCAACCTTCAATGCCACATTTGAAGTGTGGTGTAAAAGAGGTTGAACAATCTGTTTTGCAAACACCCCTACTGTTAATCCAAATAATGAAGCAATCAAAGGTCCAAATAACATCCCAAAGGGAGCTTCGTTTGTTTTTTTGAGAGCTTCCATCTCTTTGCCAAAAAAGACTTTGTATCCTATTTCAATTGATAAAGAAACAAATAACACACTAGCTACAAAAGTAGCTATCAATGAAAGAAGACTCAACACGGGGCTGTAAGCTGTAGCATTATACAACATCTCTTTGGCAACGAAGCCAAAAAAAGGCAAGACTCCTGCCATAGACATAGAAGCTAGTGCTGCTGCAGCAAATGTATAAGGCATTTTCTTACGAAGTCCTGACAATTCATCAATATCGCGCGTTCCTGTTTCATGATCAATGTTACCTACTACCATAAAGAGTGCACCTTTATAAAGCGCATGTGCCAAAACAAATATCATGGCTGCCTGTACTGCTACAACACTACCAATGCCAAGAAGCATTACCATAATTCCGAGGGCACTAACGGTAGTATAGGCCAATATCTTTTTTAAATCTGTTTGCATAATGGCCTTAACAGCGCCATAAACCATGGTGAACCCACCAACAAGGGGCAGTAAAACGTGCCATAAAGGAAGACCGTTGAAAATAGGTGAAATGCGAGCCAGCAAAAAGATTCCCGCTTTCACCATAGTGGTTGAATGAAGATATGCACTTACTGGAGCAGGTGCCTCCATGGCATTGGGCAACCAAAAGTGAAAAGGAAACTGTGCTGACTTCGTGAAAGCACCTATTGCCAATAATATGAGAATGAGATTTGCTTTGGGACTTTGCAAGACAACATTTGGATTGTTCATCAACTCATCAAAACGGAATGTACCTGCTTCATGCCCAATCAATATGATGCCAGCTAACATAAAAAGCCCTCCCATCACTGTTACCATCATGGCCTGTAATGCAGCATCACGCGACTTTTCCTTATTGTGATAATAACCAATGAGCAGATATGAACTCAGACTTGTCAACTCCCAAAAGACGAACATCAGCAAAAGTGATCCCGACATAACCAGTCCAACCATAGCTCCCATAAAAAAGGATAGAAAGACAAAAAAACGTGGTTTATTTTTGTCTAGTGTTAGATACGAATCGGCGTAAACATGAATAAAAACGCCAAAACCAGTTATTAGCATTAAAAAGAAAACACTAAGACCATCTAATCTGAAAATAAAGTCGAGCCCTAAGCGTTCAACCCATGTTATAGTTTCTTGAAATACTACTCCATTTATAATGCCCCACATCTTAAAGGAAGCCCATGTAAATAAAAACAAGGGGATGGATGCCATCACCAACCCTCCTTTTTTAGGGAAAAGCCTAAAAACAAGCGGTGAAAGCAAAGCTCCTGAAAAACTAATAAGCACAATAATCAAAAATGCCATAGAGCAAATACTGTTTTTGTATATATAAGCCCCAAAACTAATAATAAAAACTGAAAGTCTTTATAGATGTTTTCTATTTTTAGTTTTTGAACACGTTCAGACGCCGCAAGCTAATTCTCTGCTAAAGCATGTTTAATGAAGATGTTAAAAAAATCACCGCTCCAGTTTAAAACTATAACGGTGATACATTTATTAAAGAATGAGATATTATAAAAAAGATTCTTTAGGTTTTATTGTTTAGAGAAGAGTTTTACATTATTCCTTTTTCTCGCAACTTTTGTTGCCACTTCCAAGCTGACTCCATTGTCTCTTCAATTGAAGCCTCTGCTTTCCAACCCAACACTTTATTCGCTCTGTCAGGATTAGCCCAAATCTTTTCAATATCGCCTTCACGACGACCCACTATTTTATAATTGAGTTTCTCTCCTGAAACTTTTTCAAAAATATTAATTAGTTCCAAAACAGACACTCCATTTCCAGTACCGAGATTAAAAATTTCCACTTTATCTTTTACTTTGTTTTTCAACATACGTTCCACAGCTATAACGTGTGCTTTAGCTAAATCTACTACATTGATAAAGTCTCGAATACATGACCCATCGGGCGTGTTGTAGTCATCACCAAAAACACTTAGTTGTTTACGCACTTTCATTCCTGTTTGGGTGATGTAAGGCACTAAGTTTTGTGGAACTCCAATTGGAAGCTCACCAATTTCTGCTGTTGGATGAGAGCCAATTGGATTGAAGTAACGAAGTATGATACTTTTGATAGGTACGCCCGAGTGAATATAATCTTGTATAATTTCTTCGTTTATTTGCTTGGTGTTACCATATGGTGAAGTGGCAGGTTTAATTGGTGCGGTTTCATCAATTGGATTTTCGTCTGGTTCTCCATAAACTGTGCAAGAAGAAGAAAACACTATTCCTGACACATCAAATTGAGGCATAAGTTCTAACAAATTGATAAGCGAAACAATATTATTTTTATAATATAATAAAGGCTTTTGAACTGATTCTCCAACAGCTTTGCTTGCAGCAAAATGAATGATACCGTCAATATGTCGATGTTTTTTAAATAAAGCAGTTAAAGCTGTTATGTCGTTACAATCTATTTTTTCAAATTTAGGACGAACACCTGATATTTTAGTAATTCCTTCTATCACATCAGCGTTAGAATTAGATAGGTTATCCACAATCACAACTTCATATCCAGCATTCTGTAGTTCTACTACCGTGTGTGATCCAATGTAACCAGTGCCTCCTGTAACAAGTATTTTTTTCTTTACCATTTCAAACATCTTTAATTTACTTTTAAAAAATTGATTCATACAAATATACATTTTAAATTTATAATTCTCTTGGTGATTGATCTATAAATTACGCATTGAAATTCTGTCTTATTAATGCGTGTCTATATCATAGTTGATTGAACAAGAGTATGAACTTTTTGAATAGTGCAGTGC
>NZ_DATJCY010000076.1:0-1658 GCF_035577925.1 Gelidibacter sp.
ATCCTTTTATCAAAAAAAATCCAATTAAAACTTTGATTGAACCTATTATCGGAAAGCGTTTGGCGGAAACTGTGGAACAAAAACGATTGGAAGATGAGTAGAAAAAATTTACAGCATATTGAATTAGAGGCAAGTCAAATGGAAGATGATGAAAATCTATTGATGGATAAGCACTCTCGACTTGAAACTTTAAACGAGAAACCAGAAACTTTTCAGACTGCCGAAGGCATATCAGTTTTGCCCTCTTACAGCTTCGCTGATTTAAAAAATGTTGAACACCTGAATTTTATTGCCGGAATAGCCCCTAATTTACGAGGACCTTATTCCACAATGTATGTGCGCCGCCCTTGGACCATTCGTCAATATGCAGGATTTTCAACGGCTGAAGAAAGTAATGCTTTTTATAGAAGAAATCTGGCCGCAGGACAAAAAGGACTATCTGTAGCTTTCGATTTGGCAACGCATAGAGGTTATGATTCCGATCATGAACGCGTGGTTGGTGATGTGGGTAAAGCTGGTGTTGCCATTGATTCTGTTGAGGATATGAAAATTCTTTTTGATCAAATTCCTTTAGATCAAATGTCGGTATCCATGACCATGAATGGCGCTGTTTTACCAATTATGGCATTTTATATTGTAGCAGCAGAAGAGCAAGGTGTGAAAATGGAAGCGCTGGAAGGAACTATTCAGAATGATATTCTCAAAGAATTTATGGTTCGGAATACCTATATATATCCACCAACGCCTTCGATGAAAATTATAGCCGATATTTTTGAATTTACCAGTAAAAATATGCCGAAATTCAACAGTATCAGTATTTCTGGATACCACATGCAAGAAGCTGGTGCAACTTGCGATATTGAATTGGCATACACCTTGGCTGACGGATTGGAATACATCAGAAAAGGACTGGAAGCAGGAATGGATATCGATACGTTTGCACCGCGTTTGTCATTCTTTTGGGCCATTGGGATGAACCATTTTATGGAAATTGCCAAAATGCGAGCCGCCAGAATGTTATGGGCGAAAATGGTCAAACAGTTCCATCCAAAAAATGATAAATCGTTGTCATTGCGTACGCATTCGCAAACTTCAGGATGGAGTTTAACCGAGCAGGATCCTTTTAATAATGTGGCTCGAACTACCATTGAAGCAGCTGCTGCGGCATTTGGTGGTACGCAGAGTTTACATACCAATGCCTTGGATGAAGCCATTGCATTGCCAACTGATTTTTCTGCACGAATAGCCAGAAATACGCAATTGTTTTTACAATTGGAAACCCAAATTACAAGAACGGTCGATCCTTGGGCAGGAAGCTATTATGTTGAAAAACTGACGCACGATATTGCTCAAAAAGCTTGGGAATTGATTGAAGAAGTCGAAGCACTTGGCGGAATGACCAAAGCCATTGAGGCTGGTATTCCAAAAATGAGGATTGAAGAAGCTGCTGCTCGCAAACAGGCGCGGATTGACTCAGGTCAGGATATTATTGTCGGCGTTAACAAATACCGATTGGAAAAAGAAGATCCGATTAGCACGCTCGAAGTTGATAATCAAACTGTAAGAGCGTCGCAAATTGAACGTTTAAATAGAATTAAAGCTGAAAGGAATCAAGAAAAAGTGAAGAAAGCCTTACAGAATTTGACTGAAGCTGCAAA
>NZ_DATJCY010000077.1:0-64250 GCF_035577925.1 Gelidibacter sp.
TTCCTTCAACATCATGCAACATTCTGCCAGTCATAGGGATACATAAGGTTTTAACTTTTTCTTCAATACCCACAAGTTTCATGGCTTTAATACCTCTGTCTGAAAGTGCTAAATTGATCGATCGGCCGGCGCTGATATTTACTTTTCGTAAATCGGGGCGCATTTCATTTACAGTTACATTATAACCACGTTGACCTAAACGCAAAGCCAATAAGCTGCCGCAAAGTCCGGCACCAATGATGAGTATGTTTTGTTGTTTTTTCATGGTATTTCCCGCGAAGGCAGGAATTTTATTAACTTCCTGCGAAGGCAGGAATCTTATTATTGTTGTTATTAGACCTACAAGGTTTTTGAAACCTTGCAGGTTTGTTTTTGGAACCTTGCAAGTCCGTTTTGAAAACCTTGCAGGTTATTTTAATATGTTCTTCAATTTCTCCACTAAATAATATACATCCTGAAACGAATTGTACAATGGCACAGGTGCACAACGAATGACATCAGGCTCGCGCCAATCACTGATAACGCCAGTTTCCGTAAGTTGATGATGTAAATTTTTATCAGCATTTTTTACTTGAATGGATAATTGGCATCCACGTTCGTCAGGATTTGATGGTGTGATGATTTTGATGGCGTCATTATTCAATTCATTGATTAAAAACTCAAAATATCCTGTAAGCTTTTTTGATTTTTCTATGAGTTTATCCATACCAACTTCTTCAAAAATAGCCAAAGACGCTCTGATAGCAGCCATTGATAAAATTGGCGGATTGCTCAATTGCCAACCTTCAGCTCCTGGAAGTTGGTCAAATTGATCGCGCATTTTAAAACGTGTTTCCTTGTTATGGCTCCACCAACCCGCAAAACGGTTGAGATTTTTGTTATAAGCATGACGTTCATGCACAAAACAACCTCCCAAACTTCCTGGGCCCGAATTGAGATATTTATAAGTACACCAAACGGCAAAATCAGCACCAGAATCATGAAGGTCCAATTTCACATTTCCAGCGCCATGAGCACAGTCAAATCCAACCATGCAGCCGTGTTTATGACTGAGTTGTGTAATCCGTTTTAAATCGAAAAGCTGTCCGGTATAATAATTAACACCACCAATCATGACTAAAGCGATTTCATGACCTTGCGTTTCCAGAATCGATTCGAAATCGTCATAATTGGCTAATTCTTCATTTTTTCTAGCTTTCCAAAGAATTATGCCATCTTTTGGATCAAAACCATGATGGCGTAATTGGGTTTCTACAGCATATTTATCGGATGGAAAAGCATCGGCCTCAATCAGGATTTTGTAACGTTTTTTAGTGGGTCTATAAAAGGATACCATCATCAAATGAAGATTGGCTGTCAAGGTGTTCATGACGACAACTTCAATGGGTTTTGCGCCAACTACTTTGGCCATGCTTTCAGTTAAAAATTCGTGGTAACCTATCCAAGGATGTTTGGCTTGCGTATGACCTTCTACACCTAAATTTGCCCAATCGTCCAGTTCTTGTTTAATATAATCGGCGGTTGATTTCGGCTGGAGTCCAAGTGAGTTCCCGGTCATATAGATCAAATCCTTTCCATGTTTGTCTTTAGGAATGTAAAAACGATTTCTGTACGATGCTAAAGTATCGTTTTGATCCTGTTGTTTAGCGTAGTCTATACCTGGTTTATAGTGTGACAAGTTGTGTTGTTTTTCGGATTCACACAAAAATAGGAATTATAAGTATAAAAATGATGCCTGAAAAGCATGGATATCAAATGAAAAAAATATTCAGTAATTAAAAATGAATTAACGATAAAACCAGTTTGTAATCATTGTTTTGGATGAATATCAAAACAAAAAGAACTTCAACTTTATAAAGTGGAAGTTCTTTTAATATATAGACGCAAACTGCGGAATAGTTTTTTAAGATATAATATATACGATTTTTAACGCAGTTTTGGATGTCGTTTTTATGAACTTTACTTGATTTTTTTAATAATTAATTTTCAACTTTGATATTGGTAAAATGGAGTTTCCAATTGGCATTAGGTTGTTTGTGGGTTTTTGCGATTTTTATACCATTAAAATCCTCATAATCTTCCCAAGTTGCAATTAATGAAGGTTCAGCTGAATTTCCTTTCCTATAAATCCATTCTTTTAAGAGGAAATCATCACCAAAATATAAGTCATACGCATCGCCAGGCGTGTAACCACCTTCATTAGGATAGGTAATTGTTATTTTGTTCAATTGGGATTTGCTAATAGGAGCTTCAGTTATAGAGGATTCGGAAATGGTGGCTGAGGTATCCCAAACCAATTGAAAAGGTACCAACAACCAAAATTTATCGTTGATAAAGGCTTTGTCAGCATTCATAGAAGTGCTATCCACCGATTTTCGATTATAAACCACGGTGTCATTTTTTGAAATCAATCTGATGTCATCTGTTTTGGGATTCCAGTTCCAAGATCTTTTAAAATGGGTGGTATCTCTTTCAACATTAAAGGTAAATTGGATTTCAGATACGTTTTTCCAATTTTGAAAACCATTGGCATTGGCTATTTTTTCAGCCGTTGACCATTCTTTTTCAATGGTTTTTGGTTTTTCTTCATGTTTACAAGAAAAAAGAAAGGCTAGAGCTCCAAATAAAATCAGTGTGTTTTTCATTGGTTTAATTTTATATAAAGTTAAGAATATATGATTGAGTAGTTTTGAAAACTTATTCTTTTATTAACTCTGGGAATTTTGCTTTAAAGCGTTCATATCTTGGGATGGATACATTTTTGATATATGGATCATCGGGATGTTTTTTTTCATAATCCTGATGGTAATCTTCCGCAACCCAAAATTTCTGAAATGGATAAATTTCTGCCGCAATGGTTGCATTTAGTTTTTTGGCCAACGCCGTTTTCTTTGCTTCAATAATTTCTTTTTGTTCGGCATTTTGATAAAAAATAATAGAGCGGTATTGTGAGCCTTTATCATTGCCTTGACCATTGATCTGCGTCGGGTTTTGGGATGCGAAATAGACATCTACCAAGGTTGAAAAACTGATAATTTTTGGATCGTAAATAACTTCTACAGTTTCGGCATGTCCAGTTTTTCCGGTATTACTAGATTCATACGTTGGATTTTTGGTATGACCGCCGGAATAACCGCTAATAACTTCGTTCACGCCTTTAATGTGTTCATAAATGTTTTCAACGCACCAAAAACAGCCACTTGCAAAATAGGCTTTTGCATTTCCGTTTTGGAGTGGTATTTCAATTGGTGCCGCCGTTACAACAGCTTGTTGTTTAGGATTGGTTTGTGCCTTGTTTTGACAGCTGAATAAAAATATAACGGATATTGATAAGACAAGTGATTTCATAACTTTGGATTTGATCCTAAACGATAGGTTTATCTTGTAAAACTTAAGATTTACGTACTAAAGTTACGTTAAAATAAAAAGCCCTTACAATATGTAAAGGCTTTTAACTCTAATTTATAATTGTTTAGCTTAATTTTGCAAACAGTTTTTCCATTTTTTCTCTTTGTTCGTCAGCCAGTTCCGCATCAACCAAAATACGTCCACTATGCTCATCGGTAATCACTTTTTTACGAGAAGCAATCTCAACTTGTACTTGTGGCGGTATGGTGAAGAAAGAACCACCAGAAGCGCCTCTTTCAATAGCCACAACGGCTAAGCCATTTTTAACGTTTTGTCTAATTCTGCGGTAAGCATTCACCAAACGTTCATCAATTGAATTTTGATATTCTTCAGATTTTTTAATCAATGCGTTTTCTTCTTTTTCAGTTTCGGCCAAAATAGCATTCAACTCACCTTTTTTGTGTTTTAAATGAGATAAACGATCTTTTAAACGCTCTTTTGTTTCAGAAATAACTTCTTTTTTCTGTTCTATTTGAACTTTAAATTCTTTGATGTGCTTTTCCGCTAATTCAATTTCCAGTTCTTGAAATTCAATTTCTTTTGTAATCGAATTGAACTCTCTGTTATTTCTAACGTTTTCTTGCTGTTCAGCGTATTTTTTGATCAAGGCTTTTGCTTCCTCAATAAGATTCTTTTTTGATTTGATGTTCTCATCAAACAAGGTAAGGCCATCATTTAATTTCTCAAGTCTAGTATTAAGTCCTTCAACTTCATCTTCTAAATCTCTTACTTCTAAAGGAAGTTCACCTCTAATATTTCGGATTTCGTCAACTCTTGAATCAATAAGTTGTAAGTCGTACAATGCTCTTAATCTGTCTTCAATAGAAAGTTCAGCTTTTTTTGCCATAATTATAAATACTTTACAGGATTGGTGTTTATCGTCGATAAAACGACTGCAAAATTAGTAATTTTTTTTGAGAGATACTCAGCTAAAAAGTTTTTTGTGAACTGCTCACTTTCATAATGGCCAATGTCGGCTAAAATCACCTCGTTTTCGGCAGAAAAAAAGTCGTGGTATTTTAAATCTGAAGTGATAAAAACATCCGCCTTTGCTGACTTTGCCGCCGAAATAGCAAAACTTCCAGAGCCTCCAAGTACAGCAATTCGCTTGACTTTATTTTTAGTTAATTTTGAGTGTTTTATACAAGAAACATTCATTTTTTGCTTTACAAAATCTAGGAATTCTTCGGTTTTTATGTCTTTTTCAAGTTCGCCGACCATTCCCATCCCAATATGTTGGTTGTAATTGTCTAAAGTGGTGATTTCAAACGCTACTTCTTCATAGCTATGATTTTCAAAAAGTGCTTTGAGGATGTTGCGTTCCAAGTGTTTTTGGAAGGTGACAGAAATTTGGGTTTCTTGTTCTTTCATATATTCGCCACGTTGACCAACTTTTGGATTCGATATTTCATTGCCTTTAAAAGTGCCAATGCCATTGGTATTAAAACTACAATTTTCATAATTTCCAATGTTGCCGGCACCTGCATCAAACAATGCTTTTCTTAAGGTTTCGGCTTCCATTTGTGGGACATAAGTGGTGAGTTTTTTGATGGTCGAAGGTTGAGGTAAGAGAATTTTTTTATTTTTTATACCCAAAGTATCGCAAATAATGCTGTTAACACCTTTAAAACAATTGTCTAATGCAGTATGTATGGCATAAATGGCAATGTCGTGTTTAATAGCTTTAAGCACAGTGCGTTCTACGTAATTTGAGCCGTTAAGTTTTTTTATACCTTTGAAGATGATGGGATGAAAGCTGACAATCAGATTGCATTTTTCTGCAATAGCCTCATCAACAACGCTTTCTAGAGTATCTAAAGTAATTAAAACACCAGTAAGTGGCGTATTTCTATTTCCTACCAGTAAGCCAACATTGTCAAAATCTTCGGCATATGTAAGTGGTGCCAATTCTTCAAGATAGGTGATCACATCCTGGATTATCATATAGTTTTTAGTTTTTAGGTTCTTCACAAAGATAAATTATTATACTTTCGTAGTAAACAAGTACTTTGATTATTATGAAATACACACTTATTCTCGTTTTTTTGATTAGTTTATTGAGTTGTCAGTCTGGCAAAAAACAAGCCTCCGAAGGTGATGCTTTACCAATGGAACTTCCAGATTCTGATGCGGAACTGCCCAATACCGATTTGTATGAACCTTTAGAAAGTGAAATGTCTTCTGCTGATGAAAATTATCAAGCTGGACTTGATTTTATCAATTCATATATTGAAAGTATTGGCCAACTTGAAATTTTGGAATTCGTTAAAAATTCGCCACTTGCCACTGAAAAACTAAAATCGGAATTGGAAAATATGTTAATTGCAGCTTGGGAGGAAAACCCTAAAATAGGCTTCTTATCGGACCCTTTGTTTGATGCGCAAGATTATCCGCCAATGGGTTTTGAGCTTGATGAGTTTGATCCAGAAACAGGTTATCTTCTTGCAAAAGGTATTGAATGGGAGGATTTTAAAGTTGCTTTGAGAGTCGTGAATGTAGATGGTCATATTTTGGTAGATGGCTGTGGCGAAGTTAATATTCCTGAAGGCAAGCGAGCCGAACGCTAATATTTTCTGAGCATTGTTGTTTATAAAACATAATTGTCGGTATTTTCCTAATCTGCTATAAGTTTATCTTCATGATAAAAATATTAAGATATTTACTTTTTCCGATTGTTCCCATTTATTACTTGGTAACCTGGTTGCGAAATAAACTCTATGATTTCGGAATTAAAAAATCTACGTCGTATGATTTTCCAGTGATTTGTGTTGGAAATTTGAGTGTTGGCGGCACAGGAAAAACGCCAATGATTGAATATTTAATTCGTTTATTAAAAACCGATTACCGTATTGCCACGCTAAGTAGAGGCTATAAACGGCAAACTAAAGGTTTTGTTGTGGCCGATACAAATGCGACTGCAAATACCATAGGTGATGAGCCTTTTCAGTTTTATCAAAAGTTTGATGACGTCATAGTCAGTGTGGATGCCGATAGAGTCCACGGTATTTCAGAATTAATGGCATTACAAAATCCGCCAGAAATGATATTGCTTGATGATGCATATCAGCATCGAAAAGTCAAAGCTGGTTTTTATATCTTATTAACCTCTTATGATGATATTTATACAGATGATATCTTATTGCCAACAGGCAATTTAAGAGAACCTAGACAAGGTGCAAGGCGTGCCGATATTATTGTGGTGACCAAATGTCCAGAAAATTTATCGGAATCAGATAAGGAAAAAATCAGACGTAAAATTAATCCTTTGCAACATCAGGAGGTGTTTTTTGCAAGTATTTCTTATTCTGAATATATAAGTAATAGTGAGCATCAAATGGATTTAAAAATCCTAAATAATAAACCATTTACATTGGTTACTGGGATTGCCAATCCAAAGACTTTGGTAAGTTATTTAAAGTCGTTGAACTTGGAGTTCGAACATTTAAATTTTAAGGATCATCACGATTTTAGTGCAATGGAAATTGACCGTTTAAAACAAAAATCGCTGATTGTTACAACAGAAAAAGATATGATGCGACTCCAACCTTATTTTAATAAAGAGGAAGCCATTTATTGTCTTCCTATCGAAATAAAAATCGATAGGCCAATTCAATTTAATGCTTTAGTAAGGAGTTTTGTTAAATCTTAGTCGAATTAGTTGCCTTTTTTAGCACGTTATACAGTTTGTTTTCAAAATCTTCTTGCTTGAAAGGTTTGGAGATGATGTCATCAAATCCTGCATCTTCAAATTCCTGCATTTTATCTTCAATGGTAACAGCCGTTAGCGCAAAAATTGTAAGTTCCTTATCAAAGGTCCTAATAATTTTTGTGGCTTCAATACCACTAATTCCTGGCATGTGAATGTCCATTAAAACAATGTCATATTGTTCTAATTTAACACGATCCACTGCATCTTCACCGTTATCAACAACATCACAGTAAAGGTTCATTTTGTTTAAAATCTTCCGGGTTATCATTTGGTTGATCTTGTTGTCTTCCACAACCAAAATTTTGATGTTCGTCAAGTCCAAAGTACTAATTTTATTAAGGGTTTTTGGTTTCTCGGTGATTGAAGGTTCCGGTGTAAATGTCATCGGAATTTCAAAAGTAAAGGTCGATCCTTTGCCAAGTTCGCTGGTTAAGTAAATTTTTCCTTTTAATATGTCAATTAATCCTTTTACGATAGAAAGTCCAAGTCCAGTACCACCGTATTTTCTGTTGATTTGAATAGAACCTTGTGAAAAACTTTCGAACATGTGCTCTTGTTTTTCTTTTGTAATTCCGATGCCGTTATCTTCTATTTCAAATCTTATGACATAATTATCGCCTTCTTGACTTTGTTTTGATAATCGTATCCATATATCTCCATTTTTTGTGAATTTGATAGCATTTCCGATAAGATTTATCAAAATTTGGGAGATTTTCAATTGGTCGGCTACATAAGTTAGCGGAAGATCGGGGTCATATTTATAGTGAAGTTTCGTATTATTATCTGCTGCCGAATTACTCAAAGCAGCGATAACATTTTTTACTTTTTTATTGAGATTGAACAGTTCAGGATCCAATTCTACCTTATTGGCTTCAATCTTATTAATTTGGAGAATGTCATTTATGAAGGTCAGTAGATATTCTCCTGAAAATTTCAAGGATTTGAGGTGGGACAACTGATGTGGTTTTGGGTCTTCTTCCAAAAGCATATTGGTCAATCCGGTAACGGCGTACAAAGGCGTTCTTAGTTCGTGCGTTACTGTAGATAAAAAGTTGGCCTTTGTTTTAGAGGCCAGTTCAGCCTTTTCTTTGGCAATAATAAGCTCCTCGTTTTTTTTGTGGAGCATATTGTTGATTTTGAGCCTGATATTGTTGTTTTTATAAAGCGATAAAGTTAACAGTGATAAAATTGTAATCAATGCTATACTTAGTATAGTTGTAATTCTTGTTAGGTTATTTGAAGCATCGGCCTCTTCGAGCTTTACTTCCATTTGTTTGAATTCGGATTCTTTATATTTATTTATAACCTGAGAATTGCTTTGTGGATATAGCGTTTTTTGTTTGATGTCAGATAGTGAATCGGATAGGGCTATGTATTTTTTTAAATACTCGTTAGCAAGTTTATAGTTTTCTTTCTCTTGATAAATTTCACTAAAATTAAAATAACTGTCGTTGATCTGTTCTGGAGTGTTATTGCTTTTTGCCAATTTAAAGCCTTGTTCTGTATCAGAAAGTGCTAAGTCTAAATTTCCAAGTTTGTAATGGACCTTTCCGCTTAGGATATAGGCGTTGCCCAAAACAACCGATTGTTTGTGTTTTTTGGCTAAAACGATCGTTTTTTCTAATATTGATTTTGCTGTTTTATAATCTTCCAGCAATACATAAACTTTAGCTTCGTTTAAACTGATGTCTGTTATTTGACGTTCAAGATTTTCATCTTCAAGCAAAGACTTTGCTGAATGAAAGTAGTCTAAGGCAGTTTGATACTCTTTATTACTTGTGTTAAGGATGCCGTGCACATTATAGGTGATGGCCAAATTGGCATAATCGTTGGTTTCTCTTTGTAGTTCAGCAGCTTTGGTAAGCGAAACTAAGGCATCTTCAACGTTTTCGGCGATAAACTGTATTTTAGCAATTCTTGTAAGTATGATACCTTGCTGTTTTTTGTCATCAATCTTTTTTGAAAGTTCTAAGGCCTTGTAAAGGTTTTCGTTGGCATTAAAATAATCACCGCGCTCCATTTCAAAACTAGATTGTGTTATGAAGTTTTGAATGTTCATTTGAAGAATATCAATATCTTCTTCCATGACGCTTTGTGAAAGCAATGTAGAGGTGAATAATACTAAAAAAGTAACAATATAGAATTTTAATCGAGGCATTTTTGGCTACTTTGTAAAACAAATATAATTATTTATTCGACAAAAGTATTTATTTCCTCGACAAATTACGTATTAAATCTAAAATTCTACTGGAATATCCTGTTTCGTTATCATACCAACCTATAATTTTGATCATCTTGCCAATAACGGAGGTCATTTGTGCATCAAAAATACAAGAGTGGGTATTGCCAACAATGTCTATAGAAACTATAGGATCTTCGGTATATTCCAAGATGCCTTTTAAGTAGGTTTCGGAAGCTTTTTTAAAGGCCAAGTTAATATCTTCGATAGATACGGTTTTTTCAACATTAAAGGTGATATCGGTTAAAGAGCCATTTGGAACTGGAACTCGAATACCACAGCCCCCAATAACATCTTGAAGTTCCGGAAAAATTTTAGTCAGCGCTTTAGCAGCTCCCGTTGTAGTGGGTACTATAGATTGGCCGGCGGCACGGGCGCGTCTAAGGTCTTTGTGTGGTTGATCATGCAGGCTTTGGTCGGTAGTATATGAATGTACCGTTGTGATGTATGCTTGTTTAACGCCACAAAGCTCATTGATAACGGCTATCATTGGTGCAGCATTATTGGTAGTGCATGAAGCATTTGAAATGATAAGTTCGTCGCCATTTAAGCTGCTGTCGTTAACACCCAAAACGATTGTTTTTATGGAGTCATCTAACGGTGGTACAGACAAGATAACACGTTTTGCGCCGTTTTTAATGTGTTTATCTAAATCAGTTGTGGTTTTAAATTTTCCGGTAGATTCAATAACAAAATCTACATTATAAGGCGACCAGTTAATGGTGTCAATCTGTTTTTCGTTTAACAGAGGAATTTTTTGATCGTCAAAAATGATATCATTACCATCATGTGAAATATTGTTTTTTAAAACACCGTGAATACTATCGTATTTTAATAAATGACTTAAGGTTCTTGCATCGGCCAAATCATTAATGGCAACAACCTGAATATCCTTTTGTTCCTGAATAAGTCTGAATATGCGCCGACCTATTCTTCCAAATCCGTTAATAGCCACTCTGATCATTAATAAATGTGTTTTTGTGCTTTGTAGGAAGATCTTACCAGGGCACTGCTTTCAACATGTCTAAAACCAAGCTCCAAACCGATGGTTTCATATTCTTTAAATTGCTCCGGAAGGATAAACTGCTTGACAGGTAAATGTTTTTTACTTGGCTGTAAGTATTGACCTATAGTTACCACATCAACATCGTTAGCTCTTAAATCATGAAGAGTTTCAATTACTTCTTCGCGCGTTTCACCCAGGCCTAACATTATACCCGATTTTGTGCGGCGTTGGCCTTGTGATTTCAAATAGTTTAGGACGCCTAGACTTCGGTCATATTTGGCTTGTATCCTGACTTCTCTTGTCAGTCGTCTAACAGTTTCAATATTATGCGAAACTACTTCGGGAGCAACATCAACAATTCGATCAATATGATGTTCTATGCCCTGAAAATCGGGAATTAAAGTTTCTATGGTGATTTCTGGATTCATGCGTCGAACTGCTTTTACCGTTTCTGACCACATGATGCTTCCCATGTCTTTTAAATCATCTCTATCCACACTGGTTAGCACAGCGTGTTTAATGTTCATGAGTTTTATGGAGCGTGCTACTTTTTCGGGTTCGTCCCAATCTAAACTTTCTGGACGTCCTGTTTTTACACCACAAAAGCCACATGACCGTGTGCATATATTTCCTAAAATCATGAATGTGGCAGTTCCTTCACCCCAACATTCGCCCATATTTGGGCAACTTCCTGAAGTACAAATGGTGTTGAGTTTGTAACGATCAACCAAGCTTCTAAGTTCTGTATATTTTTTGCCAATTGGAAGTTTTACCTTTATCCATTTTGGTTTGGCTTGGCGTTCGGGAATGCTATTTGAAACCGATTGTGTACTCATTGTCATTGAAAATTTGCAATGGCAAAGATACGAAGTAAAATTGTAAAAATGGGTTATAGTGTGGTGAGATACCAAATACTAAAGCCTATTAAAAATAGAATTCCTAACCAGCTCAAGATGTGGATGAACATGGATGGTCGCCATTGGGCGGGTGTGTGTTTGCTGCTGATTAGAATATAATTAATAATGGCATAAAAAGGTGCTGTCAAAAATGAAATTATGGTGGCAATTTGTATCAGAAGTCCCATTTCAGATGCTAAAAATACAAATACAGAAATGGTTCCTACGATTAAAATAGAAACCCATAATAAATAATTATGCTTTGAAAATCTATTAAAAAGCAATTCCGAAGTTCTTGCCATAGTTCTTGGTGACGCATCCAAGGTGGTAAGCGTTGTGCTAAACATGGTAGTAAAGGCAGCAATACCAATAATAAGATAAGACCAATTGCCTAAACTTTTTGTGTACATGGCGATTAGTTGGTTGGAAAATTCATCCGCTTTGTTACTAAAAGTATCACCACTATGAAACATGACAAGGGCGCCTAATGAGATAAATCCAAGACCTACTATTATGGTGGCAACGTATCCTACGTTAAAATCGAACAATGACGATTTAACGCCGTAATCCTTATTCACCTTTTGTTTTTCAAGAGCCCAAAGTGATTGCCACACCGAAACATCCAACGGTGCTGGCATCCATCCCATAAAAGCAATCAAAAAGCCGATTTCCAGAGCGTTTTTTGGTAGTACTTGAATAAATGAAGGAGGCTGTCCACTTGTGTTAAAAGCAAGGGCAACAGCAATAATTGTACTTATAGTTAGTGTGATTACAATAACTTTCATCAATTGATCAAGAAACTTGTACTTTCCTCTAATAAGGATAAGGGTACAAATGGCAAGGATGATGATAGCCCATAATTCTGTAGAAATAATGTTTCCAAAAAGTGATGAAGCAATGCCGGCTGTGACAATGGTTACCGTAGTTTGAATGGTAAACATTGTAGCAAATGTGATGATAAAATAAACAATTAAAACACCTTTACCCAATCTTTTATAACCATCCAATAAGCTTTCGCCGGTTGCTAAAGCGTATTTTGGACCAAATTGGAAAAACGGATATTTAAAAATATGTACTATCAATAATGCCCAAACTAGTCCGTAGCCAAAATCGGCCCCTGCTCTTGTAGATTGCACCAAATGGGAAACTCCAATGGCAGCTCCGGCAAATAATAATCCCGGTCCTAATTTTTTTAAACTAATGGACATTACTGGCTATTTAGATAATATTTCAGCTAATAGTTTTTTAGCTCTTAAAAGTTTTACTTTCACATTGTTTATCGGTTCATTAAGTTCTTCAGAAATTTCCTTATAGGTTAATTCTTGAAAATATCTTAAGTTGATAACTTCCTGATAATGTGGTTTTAATTTTTTAATATCACGCAGTAATTTGGCCAGGTTTTGCTTGGTGATCAATTCGTCTTCTGGAGAAGGTGATTCATCAATTATATTATGAAAATCATCGCTGTTGTCATGACTCGACTTTTGGATTGAAGATTTTCTTTTTCTTATCAAGTCAACATGGATGTTTTTTGAAATGGTCGTCAGCCAAGTTTTAAACTCATACGCTTCGTTGTAGGTATCAATTTTATCAAAGGCTTTCGAAAATGTTTGTATGGTAATATCTTCAGCATCATTCTCATTTTCTGTACGCTTCAATTGAAAGCCATAGATGTCATTCCAAAAAAAATCTAACAAGGCATTAAATGCAGATTGGTCGTTCTTTTTTGCCTTCTTGATAATGTCCTTTATTTCCAATGAGTGGGTTTTGAGATGAGATTTTTTATAAATATAGAAAATTGTACTAAAATTAAAAATATTTCAAGAAAAGGAAGAAAAGGAATAAGGTCTTTTTCGCCTAGTTTTTTGGCAGCCAAGGTGACCGAAATAAATGACGCTAAATACCTAACACCTATTAATCCAACAACTATTTCCCAATTAAATAATGTGATAAGTAGGGCAGTGCCTAAAGCCACAAATAGAAATTGTGAAATATAAAATGTTGATAAAATAGCTTTGTGTTTTGATTTATAATGTTTTGCCGTAGTAATGTGTCGGCTTTTTTGTGTTATCCAATCATTGAATGATGTTTTTGGAGTGGATTCTGTGAAGCTATTATTTGATAAACAAATGGTTGTGTTTTCAGCCGATGCAATCTGATTGACAAAAAGATCGTCATCTCCCGATTTGATATGCATGTGATCCATAAAACCTCGGGCTTCAAAAAACAAATCCTTGGTATATGCCATGTTTCTCCCAACACCCATATAAGGATGTCCCAACTTAGCATACGAAAAGTATTGGATGGCGGTCATTAAAGTTTCAAATCGAACTAATTTATTCAAAAATGAGTTTTTAATTTTTGAATAAGCACCATAACCCAAAACAATTTGGTGCGAAGCTGTAAAATGACTGGCCATTTCACTAATCCATTGATTGGAAACGGGTTTGCAATCGGCATCTGTAAATAAGAGGTGGTTATGTGTTGCGGCTTTAATGCCTAAGGTGAGTGCGTATTTTTTGTTGCCCCAAAAGGTTTCAATAGTTTTTACATTTACAATTTTGATGTTGCTATGCTTTGCTTTAAAACGTTCCATGACACTTAACGTTGTGTCGGTAGAGCCATCATTGATTAATACCAATTCAAAATTTGGATAATCTTGATCCAAAATACTCGGTAAAAACAGGTTTAAATTCTCGGCTTCATTTTTGGCACAAACCACCACAGAAATTGGAGGCTTATTGGTAGCCACAGTATTTTCTTTTTTCTGTTTTACTTTAGAAAAAATATAGGCGTAAAAAAAAAGTTGAACGCAAATAACTACAATAAAAATGTAGAAAAGTACATACAATACGATCATTAACCCTTAAGAATGTTGCGGTTCGTTACAGTTTTCAAATTGATCTGGAGTTTTTCCACAGAATCCACATGAGACACCTTCTTTATTGAGCATAGGATTTTGGCTGGCGCAAGTGCCTGCAAATTTCCCGTCTTTTTTTGCCCATAATTTTATAGCAATGCCAGCAACGCCAAGTCCTAAAAGTAGTAATGTAATGAGTAAAAGTTTCATCATCTAAAAGTTTATACAAAGATACATATTTTATATAAGTTAGATTATTTAATCAACCAGTATTTTGACTTAATAAAACATCAAGATTAAAATATTTTGAATCTCATAAATTAGATAACAAAAATCTAAAAATTTAAATATTATTTACTTAGATTTAAGTCTATTAACAATCAAACTTAAATTAAGAAAAAACTATTAGCAGAATTTTTTGGAACTTTTTGGCTCGTTTTCGGTGGTTGTGGAAGTGCAATTTTTGCAGCTGGATTTCCGAATCTCGGTATTGGGTTTGTTGGTGTTGCACTGGCATTTGGTTTAACGGTATTGACCATGGCGTATGCTGTTGGACACATTTCGGGTGCTCATTTTAATCCAGCGGTAACCTTGGGTTTGTGGGCCGGTGGAATGTTTCCCGCCAAAGAGTTAGTTGGTTATATTGTAGCACAATTGATAGGCGCTATTGCTGCGGCAGGAGTATTATATCTTATTGTTTCAGGCAAATCGGACTTTGAGAGTATTGGTGGTTTTGCAGCCAATGGCTATGGTGAATTATCTCCAGGTGGTTATAGCATGGTTTCTGTATTGATTGCAGAATTTGTGTTGACCATGTTTTTCCTGCTTATTATTCTGGGAAGTACCTATCCAAAAGCTCCAGAAGGTTTTGCCGGAATTGCAATCGGACTGGCTTTAACTTTAATTCATTTAATTAGCATTCCTATTTCTAATACTTCGGTTAATCCAGCAAGATCTACAAGTCAGGCGTTATTTGCCGGGGGCGATTATACCGCGCAATTATGGTTGTTTTGGTTAGCACCAATAGCAGGAGCAATAGTTGCAGGGTTTTTGCATAAAACATTTTTCAGCAAACATTAGGTTGATAAAAATAAAATAGGTTGCCTTTTTAGACAGCCTCATTCATTGCAATTTAGAGCCTGTATAAAAATTATAGTTTAAATTTTTAATCGTTTTTTAAGGTGATTTCAGCTACAGAATTGTCGGTATGTGCATTATCCGTAGGTGATCCCGATTTCGGTTCGATGGTAATGCTCAAGCCTAAAGCATTTTCCATATAAGGAATGGTTTTTAGTTTGTTGCGTTCCGATTCATCCAAGATTCCAAGATTTACCATTCGATCCTGTAATTCTGCCCAGATTTGATAGGTTTGATTTTCAGGTAGTTTTGGCAATGAAACCACATCAATCATTGATGTTTTGTCAACCGCATTGATATATGCCACGGTTTTAAGATTTTTTGCTCTTGAATTGCCTCTTAAAACGTATTTTTCAGTTTCTGGATTGTTCAATTTCATAAACTGGAGCATGACGTTCTCAAGTTTATTGTTATTGTCTTCAATGTCACTTCTTAAATCAAAAATTTCGTCAACTACCACTTGGTTTTCATGGGCTAATGATATGTTTTGTTTGTAAAGTAACAGGGACATTCCGGCAAATATCAATGCCGCAATACTTGCCGCAATGCTATACCAAGGCGTACGACTGTGAGTAGGAGCAGAAGATAGCTGAATGACAGGTTGGTCTTCTGTGTTTTTAGCGATTTCTTTAATAACTTCATCCAAAATAAACTTTGGAGCTTTTACAGTGTGCGCTTTTGCTAAGATTTCTAGATTATTTTGAAGTCTTTCAAATTCGGCTTCTACTTCAGGAAATTCAGCAATATAACTTTCAACTTCTAAGTTTTCATTAGGAGTTGTGGTGCCTAGGATATAGCTGTCCAAGAGGCCCGATTCCATAAAAATTTGTAACTTATTTTCCATAATTATAATCTTTAAGGGTTGAAGAGTTTTCGTAAGTCTCTCAAACCAATTTTCAACCTCGATTTTATGGTACCTAATGGAATATCTAATTCGTCACTTGCTTCTTGCTGCGTCATACCTTCAAAAAACAAGGCATTTAGAACTATCTGGTACTTTTCTTCTAGTTTGGTAACGTGTTCTTTTAAATCAAGAACATCCTGATTTAAGCTAACCGTTGGAAGAATATATACGTCTGATTTGTCAATTTGGACTTCTTTATGATAACGATTGTTAAAGCTTCTTAATTTATCGATGGCGGTGTTGCGCGCAATTCGATATAGCCAAGTGAAAAGCTTTGCTTTTTTCGAATCGTATCTTTTTGCATTTTTCCAAACTTTCACAAAGGTTTCTTGCAAGGCGTCTTGGGCCAATTCTTCGTTGTTTGTGATTTTCAAAATGACGCCATAAAGACTGTCCGAATAATTTTCATAAAGTAAATTAATCGCAGCTTCGTCTTCTTTTTCAAGAAGTTGAATGATATGTTCTTCTATTGAATAGCTCAAAAGTTAAAATTTATTTTTAATGTCAGGTTTTAAAAGTCTATCAGCGGTTAATGGACTTGTCTTCTCATAATAGAAGACAAAACTACAAATAATCTACTTTATTATATGATTATTGTAAAGGTATCTATAAGGTCTCTTTTTTAATTGAAATGAAAATGTAATTATTGATTGCTTTATGCCATGTTTATATCATTTTTAAGGCTTCAGACAAATGTTCTGAAGCCTTGCTAAATGATGTTTACTTCTGTTTCAACAGTAATCCCAAAAATTAATTGGATTGTTTTCTGAATGAGCACAGCCAAAGCTAGGATGTCAGATCCTTTGGCACCGCCATAATTGACCAATACCAAAGCTTGTTTTTTATGGACACCGTAATTGGTGAAGGTTTTGCCTTTAAAACCAGATTTTTCTATTAACCAACCTGCTGGGACTTTAATTTCGTTTGCCGATACAACATAACTCGGTATGTCTGGAAAGTTAACTTTTAGTTTTTCAAAATGAATTTTGGAAATGACCGGGTTTTTAAAAAAACTGCCACTGTTTCCAATGTCTTTCGGATTTGGAAGTTTACTTTCCCTAATAGAAATTACGGCATTTGAAATGTCCTTGATACTCGGGTTGGTAATTCCCATGCTTTCTAATTGCGAAGTAATAGCACCATAATCCATATGTAATTGATGCTGTGTTTTCGTCAACCTTAATGTGGTGCTTAAAATAACGTATTGGTTTTTTTTACCTTGCTTAAATACCGATTCCCGATACCCAAATTGACAAGCATCTTTAGTGAATACTTCAATCTCTTTGGTATGGATATTCAGTGCTTCACAAGATTCAAAAACATCTTTGATTTCAACGCCGTAGGCTCCAATATTTTGAATGGGAACAGCGCCCACACTGCCAGGAATTAGAGATAGATTTTCAATGCCACCAAAATTACGGTCCAAACACCATAAGACAAATTGGTGCCAATTTTCGCCCGCACTGGCTTTTACGAGAACGTTGTTTTCGTTTTGGGAAACAATTTCAATACCTTTTAATGCTACGTGTATGACCAAGCAGTTAAGATCCTTAGTGAGCAACATATTGCTGCCCCCACCCAAAATAAATTTTTCAGGATAAGCCTCCAAGCTTAAAGCTGCCTTTAAGTCTTGAAGGCTTTCAACCTTTACAAAATAGCGGGCATGAGCATCTAACCCAAATGTGTTATAGGGTTGTAATGATATGTTTTCTTGAATATGCACTAGTTTGGGTAAACTTTTAACGCTTCTTTTAAAATGTGAACCGCTTTGATCAAACTTTCTTCATTGAGCACATAAGCAATCCTGATCTGGTTGAGACCTACGTTTGGCGACGAATAAAATCCTGCTGCAGGAGCTACCATGACGGTTTCTTTATTAAGGTCGTAGCTTTCCAGCAACCATTGTGCAAAATGATCGGCACTTTTAACGGGAAGTTCCACAATACAATAAAAAGCACCTTTAGGTTCGGCTATTTTAAGACCTTCAATCGTTTTTAATTCACGGATCAATGTGTTTCTACGTTTGACGTATTCTTCAATGACATCATCAAAATAGCTTTGTGGTGTATCAAGCGCGGCTTCACTTGCAATTTGTGCTAAGGTTGGTGGACTTAATCGCGCTTGTGCAAATTTAAGTGCCGTTTGGATGACTTCTTTGTTTCTTGACACAAAATATCCAATTCTTGCACCACACATGCTGTATCGCTTAGATACTGAATCGATCATAATTGCGTGGTCTTCCAAACCTTCTTCTTGCATGATGGAGTAAAACTCATTGCCATCATAAACAAATTCTCTGTAAACTTCGTCTGCAATTAGGAAAAGATCGTGTTTTTTAACCAAATCGGCCAGTTGTTTAATTTCTTCCCTAGAGTAAAGATAACCAGTTGGATTACCAGGATTACAAATTAAAATAGCTTTGGTTTTATCGGTAATCAGTTTTTCAAATTCTGAAATTGGAGGTAATGCAAAATTGTCTTCAATTTTGGAAATCACCGGAACAACGTTTATATCAGACGCTGTCGAAAAACCGTTATAATTAGCATAAAACGGTTCAGGAATGATAATTTCATCGCCTGAATCCATAATGCTTCCAAAAGCAAATAGTAAAGCTTCGCTGCCGCCAGTAGTTACAATGATGTCGTTGTGGCCAACATGGATATTGTTTTTAGCATAATAATTGGCTATCTTTTTTCTATATTCTTCTGAACCTTCAGATCGTGAATATGCCAAAATATCCACGGAAGTTGCTTTTACGGCATCCATGGCTATTTTTGGGGTTTTTATGTCGGGTTGTCCAATGTTTAAATGATATACAGTTTTACCGTCCTTGTACGCCTGTTCTGAGTAAGGGACTAACTTTCTGATAGGTGAAGAAGGCATTAATTGGCCTTTCTTTGAAATTTTTGGCATGATGTTTATAATTTAAGGTGGTAAAGTTCTGAAATTTATCTCAAAGATTCCTGAAAATGATCAGCGAATAAAAGAATGGTGTCCTATAGATTTTTAAATTGGCTGAATACTATGTTTTAGGCCGCTGAGAATGAAAATATTTGTTTTTTTTGGAGCTTGGTCTTCTATTCTTTTTTAAGTTGCAAATTACTTGTATTTGCATAAAAAAACCCTCAACTAAGAGGGCTTTCAAATTATTTAAACAAGAGTATAGGCATTAAAACCGGCTCTTTTTTTAAAGATTCGTTTTTTGGACAACTTCACCTTTAATCTTAAGTGCTACAATAGGCGTGTCGGCATTAGAAACTACTGTAATGGTTTTTCTTATCGGATTAACAAGTTGCGTGTCATATTTTACTTCTATTTCACCTTTTTCGCCGGGAAGAATTGGTTTTTCAGGTTTTTTAGGAATTGTACAACCACAAGTTGAAGTGACTCTAGTGATAATTAATGGGGCTGTACCTGTATTTGTAAATTCAAAAACACGAACGCCATTAGCTCCTTTTTCAATTGTGCCATAATCAATGACGTCAGTTTTAAATTGAATCTTAGCGACTTTTTCTTGTGCATAAACAGAAACGCCTAACATTCCTACAAATAACATTACTACTAAATTTTTCATCATTTTATGTTTTAAATTGATTAAATCAAAATTAGTTACTTTTAATTAGTTCACAAAATTTTTTAGTTGAACTGCATTATTCTTTTAAAAATCGGAGTCTGAATTTAGATGAATATTTGTTTTTATAATTTCACTCAAAACAGAAATATAAGTAACTTTGCAGGTTATTATACAAAAACAGTACCAAAGTATGCATATTCCAACAAAATACTCCGCTTCATATGTAGAGGATAAATGGTATTCCTATTGGATGGAACACAATTATTTTAAGTCGGTTCCTGATGAAAGAGAACCTTACACAATTGTTATTCCGCCACCAAACGTTACCGGAGTTTTGCACATGGGGCATATGCTCAACAATACCATTCAGGATGTGCTTATCCGTCGTGCACGTTTACAAGGTAAAAATGCGTGCTGGGTGCCGGGTACCGACCATGCCTCAATAGCCACCGAAGCAAAAGTTGTTGCCAAGCTTAAAGAACAAGGTATTGACAAAAGTTCATTGTCGCGCGAGGAGTTTTTGAGTCATGCTTGGGAATGGACTCATGAATATGGCGGTGTTATTTTAGAACAATTAAAAAAATTAGGATGTTCATGCGATTGGGATCGTACTAAATTTACGATGGATCATGAAATGAGCGAATCCGTGATTGCTGTTTTTGTCGATCTGTATAATAAAGGATTGATTTATCGGGGTTACCGCATGGTCAATTGGGATCCTGAAGCCAAGACCACATTGTCTGATGAAGAGGTGATCCATATTGAGCGCACCGATAAATTGTACTATGTAAAGTATCAAATTGAAAACGAAGATGGTTTTGTAACCATCGCTACGACACGCCCAGAAACCATCTTGGGAGATACTGCTGTTTGCGTAAACCCTAATGATGAGCGTTTTAAACATTTGGTTGGAAAAAATGTCATTGTACCTATTTGCAACAGGGTCGTTCCTATTATTGCAGATGATTATGTAGATATGGAATTTGGTACAGGATGTCTGAAAATTACACCTGCACACGATGTTAATGATAAAGAAATTGGTGATCGGCACCATTTGGAAGTCATCGATATTTTAAATGAAGACGCAACCTTAAACAATTTTGGTTTGCATCATCAAGGAAAAGATAGGGTAGTGGCTCGAAATGATGTTGCGCAAGAATTGAAGGATTTGGGCATTCTTGATAAAACTGAAGATATTGTCCATAAAGTCGGCACAAGTGAGCGTACCAAAGCGGTGATAGAACCGCGTCTTTCCGATCAGTGGTTTTTGAAAATGGAAGAGTTGGCAAAACCCGCTATTAAAGCCGTTTTGGAAGATGAAGAGGTGAAATTATTTCCTAAACGATTTAATAATACCTATCGCCATTGGATGGAAAATATCCGTGATTGGAATATTTCACGTCAGCTACTTTGGGGACAGCAAATTCCTGCCTATTTCTATGGCGAAGGGAAAAATGATTTTGTGGTGGCGCAAAACATTAAGAAAGCCCTAATATTAGCCCGAGAAAAAACAAATAATCCAGAACTTACTATTGATGATTTAAAGCAAGATGAAGATGCTTTGGATACTTGGTTTTCGTCATGGATTTGGCCAATAAGTGTTTTTGATGGCATTCGTCATCCCAATAATCCAGAAATAGAATATTATTATCCCACCAACGATTTGGTCACCGGACCGGATATTCTGTTCTTTTGGGTAGCGCGAATGATCATTTCTGGTTATGAATACCGAAATGAACGACCGTTTCAAAACGTTTACCTCACTGGATTGGTGCGTGATAAACAACGTCGAAAAATGAGCAAATCCTTGGGGAATTCTCCAGATGCTCTAAAATTGATTACGGATTATAGTGCCGATGGTGTTCGTGTGGGATTATTGCTGAGTTCGGCGGCCGGAAACGATTTGATGTTTGATGAAGAATTGTGCAATCAAGGAAAAGGTTTTGCAAACAAAATCTGGAATGCCTTCCGATTGGTAAAAGGTTGGGAAATTGCTGAAATAGCTCAACCAGAAGCTTCAAAAATTGCCATTGAATGGTACCAAGCAAGATTTCAGCAAGCGTTCTCGGAAATTGAAGATCATTATAGCAAATACAGATTGTCTGATGCGCTTATGGGAATTTACAAGTTGGTTTGGGATGATTTCTGTTCGTGGTTATTGGAAATCATCAAACCGGAATATAAACAACCTATCGATTCAAAAACATTTAATAGTGTAATTGAAATTTTTGAATCCAATTTAAAACTGCTTCATCCATTTATGCCTTTTTTAACGGAAGAAATCTGGCATTTTATTGCTGAACGTACGCCCGAAGAGGCCTTGATTGTTGCTAAATATCCGGAGATTCAACCATTTGATGCACAATTAATTTCTGATTTTGAACTAGTAAAAGAGGTGGTTTCAGGAATACGAACTATTAGGAAGGATAAAAATATTTCCTTTAAAGACAGTATTGAACTGTCATTTATCAATAATGAAAATCTACCTGAAAGTTATAATTCGGTTATTGCAAAGATGGGAAATGTATCCACAATAACATCTGTTAATGAAGCTGTTGATGGCGCCTTAAGTTTCAGGGTCCATTCCAATGAATATTTTATTCCTATTTCTGGAGCTATTAATGTTGAAGAAGAAATCAAAAAACTGAATGACGAATTAAAATATACGGAAGGTTTCTTGAAATCAGTTCAAAATAAGTTGGCCAATGAGCGTTTTGTAAATAATGCACCAGCACAAGTTTTGCAAAATGAACGTAATAAGGAGGCCGATGCATTAGCTAAAATAGAAACACTTAAAGCTAGCTTGGCGAACTTGACATAGAAGAAATCGTTTTGTGCTATTTGTAAAGTTAGATTTTGGGTGGATTTTTAAATGATGATTTTACCATTCATTAATTCTGTTAGAATCTAACTTAACAAAAATAAACAGCAAAATGGTAAATGCCCAAAGTGCAGAACCGCCATAGCTAAAAAACGGAAGTGGAATACCGATAGTTGGAATAAGTCCCATGACCATGCCAATATTGATCATAAAATGGATGAATAGGATGGAGGCCACACAATACCCATAAATACGGCTGAATTGTGATTTTTGCAATTCGGCCAAATATAAAATCCGGAGGAGCAGCGCAACAAAAAGCAGGACGACCAACGCACTGCCCATAAAGCCCCATTCTTCGCCCACGGTGCTAAAAATATAATCGGTATGTTGCTCAGGAACAAATTTACCGGTCGTTCTAGTGCCTTGTAAAAAACCTTTTCCTGTCAAACCTCCAGAGCTTATTGCTTTTTCAGATTCGTGCAAGTTATAAAGGATGGTTTGTTTCATTTCATGAAGTGCATCTGGATCGCGCTCTAGCCTTAACCAAATGCCTATTCTGTCTTTTTGATGGACTTGTAAAATAGAATTATAAAAATATTTAACTCCAAAAGACACCACAATACATGCTAAAAGAATGGCGATAGGTTGAACAATATTTGGACGTTTTTTTTGTCCAAAATAGTGATGTCCAAAAATTAAAATGGCCGAAACCATAACTGCAACTGTCACATTAAATTTAAGGGCCAATATTGATAGCATAATTAAGAAGACGGCAATGACAAGGTATATTTGCTGTAAACCTTCTCTATAAAATACAAAAAAGAAAGCCGCATAAACCACGGTGCTACCAGCATCATTTTGTAGTAAGATGAGCATGGCGGGTACCACAATAATACCAACGGTTTTAAGTTGATCTTTAAAAGTTTTCATGTTGGTTTGAAGATCGCTCATATATTTTGCAACGGCTAGGGACGTTGCAAATTTTGCAAACTCACTGGGCTGCAATGTCATTCCTCCAATGGAATACCACGCTGTGGCACCATTGACGTTTTTTCCGAAAATGAATAATCCTGCCAGCGAAATGAGTGATACAATATAAAAAACACTCGCAAAGCGTTCATAGAATTTAGCGTCCAAAGCTAAAACAAGAATGACTAAAACAAAAGTTAGTATAATGAATACCAATTGTTTTCCATAAGGTTGGCTGGTATCAAAATAACTCGTTATTTCTCCAGAATGGGAGGCCGATATAATGTTGAGCCATCCAAAACCAAGGAGCAACAAAAATAGGACAATGATGATCCAATCAAAATTTAATCCTCTATGATCTCTTTGCATTTAGTTTAACTTAAATGGTGATGGTGCATTAATTGGATTTGATGTTGTATCCGGCTTTATCTTATCAATAACCTGTAATGCCGATTCTCTATTAATGCCAAATGGTTTTCCTGAATAAGGTTTCGCATATTCATTTTCTAAACTATGCGTTAAAATCCAGTTTTCCATAGCGGTCATTGTGACGTTTCCTTTAATATATTTCTCGATCATCAAACTGGCTATACGACCAGCAAACCGACTTCCCCAGTAACCATTTTCAACAAAAACCGCAATGGCAATTTTTGGATCGTCTTTTGGCGCAAAAGCTACAAAAATCGAATGGTCAGTTAATTGAGTGGTCTTTCCATCGATCTTCATAAAGTTTTCAGCAGTACCGGTTTTACCACAAATGTCAATACCAGGCACTCTAAGGGTAGCGGCTGTTCCTACATTATAAGCATCAAACATGCCTTGAACAATAGGTTCAAAATGTTCTTTGTCGATAGTGGTATAGTTGGGCGTTGTATATTTTTTGTCAATTTCGCCACCTTCAATTTGTTTGATAATGTGCGGTGTGTAAAAATAGCCACGATTACTGATAGCTGCTACCATGTTAGCCAATTGAATTGGTGTGGCAACAACTTCACCTTGACCAATAGAATTAGAAATATTGTAGGTGGACGACCAGCGGTTTGCGCCATACCATTTGTCATAAAAATCACCATCAGGAATATGTCCTTTATTTCCAATTTTAAGGTCGTAGCCTAAATAATTACCCAATCCAAAACTTTTCACATGATTGCTCCATACATCCATGCCTTCTTTTGGTTTGGCATATTTTTCTATAATACGGCGATAGACATTTACAAAATAAGCATTGCAAGATTGTGCAATACCGGTATTCATGGCCAATGGACTAGCATGGCTGTGACATCCTGTCAAACGTCTGTTTCCTAAATAATACCCGTGCCTACACGTAAATTGTTCTTGAGTGGTCACCACCTTTTCCTGGAGGCCTATCAATGCAGTTAATACTTTAAAGGGCGATCCTGGTGGGTATTGTGCTTGTAAACTTCGGTCATAGAGTGGTTTTGCAATCGTATCGTTATATAACTTGGAAAAATTTCTGGAGCGCTGTCTTCCAACCAACAAATTGGGATTATAAGATGGTGCCGAAACCATGGCAAGAATCTCTCCCGAACTTGGTTCTATGGCAATAATACCACCGTGTTTTTGGGTCATTAAAAGTTCACCGTATTTCTGCAGTTCAGAATCAATGGTAATGCTGATATCTTTTCCTGGAACTGGTAAAGTGTCATAAATACCTTCTTTATAAGGGCCGATATCTCGGTTAAATCTGTCTTTTTGGATGAATTTAATTCCTTTTACACCACGTAATACTTCTTCATAAGACAATTCAACACCTTGTTTTCCTATTAAATCTCCACTTTTATAATAAGGATCGTTTTCAATGATATAATTGTTGACTTCTCCAATATCTCCCAAAACATTCGCTCCAATATTAGTTTGATAATCTCTCAAAGACCGTTTCTGAATATAGAAACCTTCATATTTGCGTATTTTTTCCTGCAAAACGGCATATTCAATTCTTGACAGCTGAGGTATAAATACAGATGGCAATCGGGGTGAATAGCGGTAGGCTTTATTGTAGAAGTTGATAAAATCTTCTTTTGTAATTTTTAAAAGATTACAAAATTCCAAAGTATCCATTTCTTTTACTTCCCTAGGGATGAACATCACATCATAAGATGGTTGGTTGGCAACGAGCAATTTGCCGTTTCTGTCATAAACGTAACCTCGTTTTGGATAATCATAGACTTTTCTGATGGCATTGTCATCTAGCAAGCTATAGGAATCTTCATTGTACACTTGCAGATAAAACAAGCGTGCAATAAAAACCAAGCCCACAAAAACTATAGTTAAAAGAAGGAGCAGTTTTCTCATTTACGTTTTTGACTAAAAAGAATTGTGATTATTAGACAAAGAATAATAGTGAAAATCCCAGAGAATAATGTGTTTTTAAGTATTAAAATTATTTTGGAAATGTTAAAAATTTCGAGTGAAAACAGGATCAGATGATGGATAAAAATCATTGCCGAAAAATACGTCAGTTTACTTCCAAAATCGATCTGGTCAAATTTCACCGATTGATAGTCATACACGGTTCCAAAAGTGAATTTTAGAAACACAGGTCTTATATACGCAATGATCACGCAGGCCGCAGCATGTATGCCTCCCGAATCTGAAAATACATCTATACACAAACCAAGCAAAAATGCAAGAAACACAAATGCCGTTCGGTTGCTGTTTGCCGGATATAAAATAATAAATAAAATATAGATATAAGGGTTGATATGGCCCATGAAATTGATCCGGTTAAAGATCAATGCCTGTAACAAAACCAGAATGATAAACCTTGCGGCCATGTTTAGGGTAATCTTAGTCATCTCTAGGTTTTTGTAATGATTTTATCTCTGGAGCTTGTAAGTTTTCAATAACATAGACATGGCCAATATTGGTCATGTCGTTAAACAACTTTACGTTTACGATGTAAGTATCACCACCTGTATCAAGCTTGTAGGAGTCTATAGTGCCTATTAAAATGCCTTTTGGGAAAATAGTAGATTGTCCACCTGTTATGATAGTGTCGCCAATTGTAACTGGTGCGAATTTTGAAATATCAATAAGTTGGGCAAGTTCTGTGGATTCTGTATCCCACACCAAAGAACCGATATGATTGGTCTTTTTTAACTGTGCATTTATTCGGCTTCGGGTGTTTAAAATGGATAGAACGGAAGAAAAATTGTTAGATGTGTTTTCAATAATTCCAACAATTCCTTTCGATGTAACCACACCTTGGTCTATTTTGATACTGTCTTTTTTTCCTTTATTTATAGTGAGATAATTGGTCGTTTGAGAATAACTATTTTTATAAACATCGGCCGTCCTAAATCTAAAATGCTCATTTAATATCAAACTGTCTTTTAAATGATGGGTTATGGTGTCCACGCCCCAATTGTGAACAATCGATTTCAACATTCGGTTTTCTTCCAAGAGTGCTGAATTTTCTTTTCTTAAATTGAAGTACTGTCCAATACCGTTGGAAAATTGGTACAACGTTCCTGTAACTGCATTTGAGGAATTGATGAATTTACTTTTGTGATACGAATGTGATTGAATAGTTAAAAACAAAGACAATCCAAGCAGCAACAAAAACACAAGAAAAGTTTTGTTCCTAAGTACAAAGTTTATGATTTGTTGCATTCGGGTTCACTATTTTATCAGGATACTCTTGAATTTTGGAAGGTTTTTTAATACAATACCTGTTCCTCTTACAACAGCTCTCAAAGGATCTTCGGCAATATAAACAGGCAAATCTGTTTTTTGTGACAGACGTTTGTCTAAACCTCTTAACATTGACCCTCCTCCAGCAAGATAAATTCCGGTATTGTAAATGTCGGCAGCCAGTTCTGGCGGTGTTTGCGACAAGGTTTCCATAACCGAATCTTCAATACGTAAAATAGATTTATCGAGCGCTTTTGCAATTTCACGATAAGAAATTTGAACCTGTTTAGGTTTTCCTGTTAAAAGGTCACGACCTTGAACACTCATTTCATCTGGCGGTAATTCCAAATCTTCAGTAGCAGCTCCGATTTGGATTTTAATTTTTTCTGCGGTGCGCTCTCCAACATATAAGTTGTGCTGTGTACGCATATAATAAACAATATCGTTGGTAAATACATCACCAGCCACTTTAACCGATTTATCACATACAATCCCGCCTAATGCAATTACTGCAATTTCGGTAGTACCACCTCCTATGTCCACAATCATATTTCCCTTGGGTTGCATGATATCAATACCAATACCAATTGCTGCAGCCATAGGTTCGTGGATCAAATATACTTCCTTCCCATTAACACGCTCACAAGATTCTTTAACAGCACGCATTTCAACTTCTGTAATTCCAGAAGGAATACAAACAACCATTCGTAATGCTGGCGTAAAAAACTTTTTCTTTAAGGCAGGAATGTTTTTAATAAACAAATTGATCATTTGCTCAGAGGCATCAAAATCAGCAATAACCCCATCTTTTAAAGGTCGAATGGTTTTAATGTTCTCATGTGTTTTACCCTGCATCATATTGGCTTCTTTACCAACGGCAATTATTTTTCCTGAAATTCGGTCTCTTGCAACAATTGAAGGACTATCTACAACCACTTTATCGTTGTGAATAATTAATGTGTTGGCAGTTCCTAAATCTATGGCTATTTCCTCAGTTAAGAAGTCAAAAAATCCCATGTGTGTTATTGATTGTTTAGGTTGATGATTCGTTTGTTTTTGATATTGTTGTAAATGTAATAAAACTTCATAAATATAAAGGGTTTATTACAAATGTGTTTTTTTGTCTTTTAATGTTTAAAATGACGTGTTCCTGTCATTACCATAGCCATATTATTGGCATTGCAATAATCCACACTCAAATCGTCTTTAATAGAACCTCCAGGTTGGATTACAGCTGTAATACCCGCGTTTTTTGCAATTTCCACACAATCAGGGAACGGAAAAAAAGCATCACTAGCCATCACTGCACCTTTCAAATCAAAATTAAATGACTGTGCTTTATGGATGGCTTGGTTAAGCGCATCCACACGACTGGTTTGTCCGGTTCCGCTAGCGCACAATTGTTGGTTTTTAACTAATACAATTGTGTTCGATTTGGTGTGTTTGCAAATTTTTGAAGCGAATATTAAATCTTCTAACTCATTTTGAGTAGGTTTATTGTTGGTCGAATAGGTTAAATCTGAAATAGCATCCGTAATATTATCTCTATCTTGAACCAAAATTCCGTTCAAACAAGTTCTAACCGTTGTTTGCGAAAGTTCTACGTCTTTTTGTACCAATAAAATTCTGTTTTTCTTACTTTCTAGAATTTCTCTCGCTTCCGCAGAAAAGCTAGGAGCTATGACCACTTCACAAAATAAACTATTGATTTCTTGAGCAGTTGTTTCGTCAATTTCGGTATTGGCAATTAAAATACCACCAAACGCCGAAACTGGATCGCCAGCCAAAGCATCTACATAAGCTTGGTGCAAGGTTGGACGTTGTGCAAATCCGCAGGCATTATTATGTTTTAAAATAGCAAATGTTGGCGCTTCACCTTTAAATTCGTTCATTAAATTAACAGCGGCATCAACATCTAATAAGTTGTTATAGCTTAATTCCTTACCATGAAGTTGATCGAACATCGCATTAAAATCGCCATAGAAATATCCTTTTTGATGTGGGTTTTCGCCATAACGAAGTTCTTTACCATTAGTTTCACTAATTTTTAAAACCGTTTCTTGCTGATCGCTATTGAAATAGTTGAAAATAGAGGTGTCATAATGTGACGACACATTAAACGCCTTGGCCGCAAAACGTTTTCTGTCTGCGCTTGTGGTCTCACCTTTCTTGGATTGTAACAATTCCAAAAACTCGGCATAATCATCAACTGAGGCTACACAAACCACGTCTTCATAGTTTTTGGCTGCAGCTCTGATCAAAGAAATTCCGCCAATATCTATTTTTTCAATAATATCTTCATGACTTGAACCTGACGCTACGGTTTTTTCAAATGGATATAAGTCCACGATGACCAAATCAATTTGTGGGATATTGTAGTCTGCCAATTCTGAAATGTCTTGGGCATTATTTTGACGGTTCAAAATGCCACCAAAAATTTTTGGATGCAATGTTTTGACACGTCCGCCCAAAATAGAAGGATAAGAAGTTACCTTTTCTACAGGAATAACGTTGATGTTTAGTGCTTTAATAAAGCTTTCAGTGCCTCCGGTAGAATAAATCGTAACGCCTAACCGGTCTAATTCTTTAACAATAGGTTCTAATCCGTCTTTACTGAAAACAGAAATTAAGGCAGTTGAAATGGTTTTGTTATTCATGGTGTTGTGTGTTTGTTTTAGCTTTATTTATGATAAAAGCCTATGAGAAAAATAATATTTAGTAAAAAAGTGATTTTTAAAGTGCAAAAGTACATATTCTTCAAGACAATTAAAGACAAGATCCTAGAGTTTATTTATGTTTTTTGTAACAAAAAAATATTAAAAACGTCCTATCTTTAAATTTGTTTTAAAACACCAAGAATCGATGCTGCTTTACCTTCGTTTATTTAAAGAAAGTTTTTCATTTGCCATCAATGCGCTCACCACTAATAAACTGCGTACATTTTTGTCGCTATTGGGTGTGACCATCGGTATTTTTTCGATTATTGCTGTTTTGGCGGCGGTTGATTCTTTAGATAGAAATATTCAAGATCAGCTTTCTGGCTTAGATAAGAATACCATCTATTTAACTAAGTTTTCATTTGGTCCAACGTCGGTGCCACGTTGGCAGCGGGATAATTTTCCACAGACGGAATATGGTGATTTTGAATTTGTAAGACGAAATGTGCCAGATATTGCAGCTTCTGCATATACTATTTTTGGAAATCCACAAACGGTGAGATACGGGTCGGAGACTATTTCGGGAGTAGATATAAGTCCGGTGTCCAATGAAATTTATGAAATTGAAAACATCAAAATTGAAAACGGTCGATTTTATACCGAATCAGAATCAAATAATGGCTCTCCGGTCATTGTTCTTGGACATTCTATTGCCGAGAATTTATTTGGAAACTCCAATCCCATCGGAAAGCAAATTAGAGTTTACGGTCGTAAGTTGACCGTTATTGGTGTTATAAAAAAAATGGGAGGTGGCTTAGGTGGAGGTCCTGATGATAAAGGTTTTGTTCCTGCAAATTTTGTCCGACGTTTTCAAACTGGTGGTATTGGTGGTATTCCTGGGGCTATTATTATAAAACCCAAAAAAGGCGTCGATATGGGGGCTTTTGAAAATGTTTTAAAACAAAAATATAGAGTTTATAGGGGTTTGAAAGCAGGTGAGCCTGATAATTTTTTTGTAAATAAAATGTCTGGTTTTACGGATGCTATTGACGGTATTATTGGGACAATGAACGCTATGGGATGGATTATTAGTGGTTTTTCACTATTAGTTGGAGGATTCGGAATTGCAAATATTATGTTTGTGAGCGTAAAAGAACGTACAAATCTTATTGGAATACAAAAGTCATTAGGCGCAAAAAACAGATTTATCCTGTTCCAGTTTTTGTTTGAAGCGGTTATTTTAGCAGTCATTGGCGGTCTTGTAGGTCTCTTTTTTGTATGGATAGGATCATTGATTGCCTCACAGTTTACTGGCGATTTTGAATTTGTACTTTCTACCGGAAATATGTTTTTAGGATTTATGCTTTCTACACTTATCGGATTGATTTCAGGGGTAATTCCAGCTATTTCAGCATCAAAATTAGATCCTGTGGAAGCAATCAGAACAGGAATGTAGATTGTAAACTCCTAAATAAATTATCTAAATTTTACACGAATTTTTAAAAAAGAATCTGTGTGTTTGAGTTAAAACTCCTCTGTGTCCTATGACAATAGAACACTGATGACGCTGATTAGGCGGATTTTCATTGATTTTTTAGACAAGAATCGCACTAATTTTGCGGATTTCAAAAAAAACATTGAGTTTAAGTGAAAGCACTAATACACAAGTGTTTCTAGAGCTTATTTGTGATCCCGATAGCTATCGGGAGTGGCCTTTAAAATATACGTCCTGCGAGCATTATTTCATTGAGGTGCACTGAGGGAATACGAAGTGTTTTTTACTTCTCCCTAGTTGTTTAGATCGATTTCAATTTCGACTTCAACTTCAATTTCTCAGAGTTACCCTAAAGTATTGAAGCCACTCTAGCGCAAACAAACTCCAAAAAGCGTTCATCCTTTTCAGTAAACGGATCAATCGTATTAGAATCAATATCAATTTGCCCAATATTTTTGCCATTTACAAAAATCGGAATCACAATTTCTGATTTTACCGTAATACTGCACGCTATATAATTATCTTGTGCAGACACATCCGGAACGACAAAGTTTTTATTGCTAACCGCCACTTGTCCACAAATCCCTTTTCCAAAAGGAATAATCGTATGATCGGTAGGTGCGCCAACATAAGGGCCTAATTTTAATTCGTTTTTATCGCCGTTTTTAAAGTAAAACCCAACCCAATTATAATAATCAACATGCGATTCCAACACCTCACATACCGCAAGCAAACGCTCATCGACAGAACGTTCTTGATCTGAAATTATAGAATTGATGAGAGGTTTAAGTTTTTCTAATGCCATTGTTTAAAAGTTTTGGTAAAAGTATTCAAAAACTACCGCTTCAATTCTGCTTTTTGTATATTTTTAACAGCATATATAAAAACACTTTTTTTGAAGAATCTTTTCATAAAATATAAATCGGTTATTAAGTTTATTGGGACTTTTTTATTGGTTTATGCTACATTGAGTTTTATCTACAAATTGTATTTGGATTTTTCCGATGGTTCAACCTATTATCCCGATTATTTTACCAATTTGGTTTCAAAACAAACCAATGCCTTTTTGCATACTTTGGGTTATGATTCGCAAATAGTGAATCATCCAGATGAACCTTCAATGAAACTTATAATCAATGGCCAATTTGTTTTACGATTAATTGAAGGTTGTAATTCCATAAGTGTTGTCATTTTATTTGGGTCATTTGTAACTGCGTTTGCCGATAGATTCAAACCTACTTTTTTGTATGTTTTGGCAGGCAGTGTGCTTATTTACATCGTTAATTTAGTGCGACTTGTGATTTTATCATTAGGATTATATCATTATCCGTCGCGACAAGAGGTAATGCATAGCGTTATTTTTCCATTGATTATCTATGGAATGGTTTTTTTGCTTTGGATATTTTGGATCAAGAGGCTTTCAAATTTAAACCGAACCAATGCGTAGTATTACTAAGCTGATAGCGCTTTTAGTACTTTTCGGGTTATTGGTGCTGATACGCGCTTTTGAAAACCAATTATTCTATGATCCTTACCTCAATTTTTTCAAAAATGACTATTTGTATATCGATAATCCCCGCCGTGAAGTTTTTAAAGTGACACTTTTTACTGCATTGAGATATTTTCTGAATTCTATAATCTCATTGGGCATTATTTTTATTTTATTTAAAGATAGAAGTATGATTAAGTTTTCGGCACTTATTTATGTCTTGTCTTTTTTTGTATTATTGACGTTTTTTCTATATTTCGTAATCAATCCAAAACAAGAAGATTATTACATTTTCTTTAATATTAGACGTTTTTTGATCCAACCTATTTTGTTATTGCTTTTATTGCCAGCTTTTTATTATGATCAATTAAAATTCAAAAAACACTGATTTTTTATGGTAAGTTGGGATAAAATGTTTTTTTGTAATTTTGCATCGAATGAATCAAAAAGGCGTCCATAAAATCCTTTCCTTGGCAATGGCAATTTTACTGCTCTTGTCCACCAATTCATTTATTTTGGAGAAGCATTTTTGTGGTGATGTTTTGATCGATACATCAATTTTTTCCAAGGCAAATTCCTGTGATGTTGATGAAACGTCCAAAGCCGCTTTAGAAAAAAAATCATGTTGCGAAAACGAACTTGAGATTGTCAAAGGTCAGGACAAGCTAAAAAAGGCATCTTCCGAAGATTTGCAAATTGACCAACATTTTTTAATAACTACTTTTATATTTTCCTATATTAATCTTTTTGAAGGATTACCTGAACAGGTTATTCCTCATAAAGATTATTCTCCACCTACTTTGGTCACCGATATACAGGTTTTGAACCAAGTATTCACCATTTGATTCTTTAATTCAAAAAAATGTAGTGGCGCAGTGGCGTTAATTACATTAATAATTGAACCATCAAATAGTTTACAAGAAAATCTTAGAATACAGCAAAAAGTTTCGAACAAATTAATTTAGAGAAGAACGAAAAGTTTCGATTTTTCACGGATTTATTGAAATTATAATCAAAAGTGTTATTAAAAAACATTTCAAAAATCCTTGATAGATATATTTTTTTAAAGTGTATTTATTTGCTCGTAAATCTCTTAAGTTTTTAAATATCAATAGAAATTAATAAATGAAAAATATACTTTACAGCTTCATGTTCCTGCCGATATTTATTTTTTCACAAGAAAAAATAGAAGGAATCATTGTTGAAATAACCGAACAAAAACAAACTTTGCCACTTCCGGGTGCCAATGTATATTGGCTGGATTCCACTATTGGTGCAACAACCGATATTGATGGGAAATTCAGTATTCCCTATCAAAAGGAATTTACAAAACTGGTGATTAGTTACGTGGGTTATAAAACAGATACCTTAACGGTTATTTCTCCAAAATATATCAAACATTCCTTAAGACCAACCAGTGAGTTGGACGAAATTACCGTTACTTCAAGAAAACAAGCCACTTCAAAATCGTATATGCAATCGGCCAATGTGACGTTTATAAGTAGTGACGAATTATTGAAAGCCGCCTGTTGCAATTTGTCCGAAAGTTTTGAAACCAATCCTTCAATCGATGTTAATTTTGCAGATGCCGTGACAGGCACACGCCAGATAAAAATGTTGGGATTGACCAGTCCGTATATCTTGATTACTGCTGAAAATATCCCTACTATTCGTGGTGCTTCGCAAGCTTACGGACTGAGTTTTACGCCAGGAACTTGGGTAGAAAGTATCCAAATTACCAAAGGTGCCGGAAGTGTGGTCAATGGTTTTGAAAGTATTGCCGGACAAATTAATACAGAACTCGTGAAACCTACGACAGACAACAGGTTTTTTGTTAATCTTTATGGTGGAAATAATGAACGGTTTGAAGCCAATGTGCATTTAAACACCAAAGTCAGTGAAAAATGGAGTACAGGATTGTATCTTCATGGTAATACACAGAACAAAAAGCACGATGTTAATGACGACGGATTTATGGATATGCCTATTTATGATCAAATAAATTTCATGAACCGCTGGCAATATACCAATCCAGAAAAAGGTTTTGTAAGTTTTATCAATTTCAGCTATTTGGACGATTCAAAACAAACAGGACAGCTCAATTTTAATCCCGATACGGATAAGTTGACCACCAATGCTTGGGGTAGTGAAATTGATACCAAAAGAGTTGATGTTTCGGTTAAAACAGGATACGTAAATCCTAATATCCCTTGGCAAAGTATTGGCATTCAAACCGCATTTATCAGTCATAAACAAAACTCCTATTTTGGATTGAATCTTTATGATATTTTGCATAACAGTTTATATGTTAATGGTATTTATAACACGATTATAAGTGATTCACGACATAAAATCAAAACAGGAATTAGCTATACTTATGATCATTATGATGAGTTGGTACTTATTGAAGATTTTGAACGAACCGAGAATTCAATAGGAGCCTTCATGGAATATAATTTTGATAATTTGGAAAACCTGAATTTAACGGCAGGTGTTCGTATTGACCATCATAATGTGTTGGGGACTTTTGTGACACCTCGGTTTCATGCGCGTTATACACCTTGGGAAAAATCTGCTTTTAGGATTTCTTTTGGGCGAGGAAAACGAAGCGCGAATATTTTTGCCGAAAATCAAAATATTTTTGCGACCTCAAGAACTTTGTTAATTGATGGTGGTATGCCTTTGGGTAGCTTAAAAGGTGCTTATGGTCTGGACCCTGAAATAGCATGGAATTATGGTATTTCATTTTTACAAGGTTTTAATCTTTTTGGAAATAAGGGCGACGTGACCTTTGATTATTATAGAACGGATTTCCAAAATCAGATTGTGGTTGATTTTGAAAATCCACGACAGTTAAATTTTTATAATCTTGATGGCGATAGTTATGCCAATAGTTTTCAGATAGAATTTAATTATAATGTTTTTCAAGGTTTTGATTTAAGAACGGCGTATAAGTTTTCTGATATCAAAACTCAATATAATTCAGGAAAGTTGGAAAAACCATTAACAGCTAAGCATCGTTTATTTGCAAATTTGGCTTATGAAACAAAGATGAAAGATAATCTTGCACACTGGCGATTTGATGTTACTTATAATTGGTTGGGCAAGCAAAGATTTACATCAACAGCATCAAATCCTAGTGCATACCAATTGCCAGAATATACGCCAACTGTAGGTACGTTGAATGCTCAGATTACCAAAGTGTTTTCTGAGAAATTTGAAATATATTTAGGTGGAGAAAACATGACCAATGTGAGGCAAAATAATCCAATTTTAGGTGCAGACGATCCATTTGGAGCCAATTTTGATACGACATTTGTGTACGGACCAATTTTTGGAAGTATGTATTATGCAGGACTCAGATTTAAAATAAAATAGCTTAATTTCTGCGAAGGAGGAAATCTAATTAACAAGAACACAATAGTACCCGCCAGAAACACGCTAATATTTTTTACAATACATTAGTGTATTCGTGGCAAAAAAACAAAAACTATCAATTACTAACAGATTCCTTCCTTTGAAGGAATGAAAAAGCAAAGCATCATGAAAAAATTAATTTTTGTATTAACATTATTACTTGGAACCGTAACTTTTGCACAGAATAAAAATGCCAAAGCTACGATAGAAGTGGACGGCGTGTGCAATATGTGCAAGGAGCGTATTGAAAAAGCGGCCATAAAAGCCAAAGGTGTCAAAATTGCCAATTGGGACGTCAATACCCATGAGTTACAATTGATTTTTGACGAACGTAAAACCAGTTTGAAAGCCATCCAACAAAGTATAGCCCAAGCTGGTCACGACACCAAAGAAATTAGGGCTACTGATGAGGCATACTTGAGTTTGCATACCTGTTGTCTATACAGAGATGATGCGGTGAGAGAAGATCATAAAGACAATAAGCAATAATTGATTTTTCACAACATCCTTATGTTTTTAGAGGTTGAAACCTATAAAAGAGCCGGATAGTTTTGGTGTCCGGCTTTTATTTTTTGTAAGATTTTTTAAATTATCCTTTTGTCATCGTCATGCTGTCCGCCACTACAATAATGTAGTTAGCTATCTCGGATTTGTCTTCTTTACTCATCTCATCCCATTCCGATTGCATAAGTGTAGTAATGGATTTGATTTTCAATCCAGGTTGTATTTTGTTAATCCACCAAATAATGCCTTGGTTGTAGTTAGAGTGGTAAGAGCCTTCAAAATGAAATAGAAAATCTCCAGGATTAAAATTTTTAAGAGAAAAATGCGCCATGGTAGCATCTTTTGAAGCCTGTGAAAGTTGGATGTTTAACATATTATCAGGAATGTGGCCACCCATTTTATCGGCCATTTCAGCATAAGCTTTAACAGTTGGGTCGAATAGGGCTTCTAAATCTGGTCCAATCATGGCAAGGGCTTCCGGACTTAATTCTTTTAAAGCATCCATTCCTTTTTTATACAACATTGAAGCATAGCGTCGGGGAATATTAGTAGCAATAAAACGTAAGTTGTGGTCTTTGGCAAAATTGAGCAACGGTTTGTAATCGGTTTTGTAATTGCTCCATAATTGCGTGATTTCAGGAAGCATTTTATCTTCAGGATAAAAGTCGTTCAGATATTCGTCCAAAACCAATTGGTTACCGTTTTCAAACATTTCAGCACCAAAAAACAGTTTTTCTCCTTTAATATCAAAAAAACTTTTGCTCATTTCCAATTGAAGCCAATGCGAAATAGGATTATTATGATATTCACCAAAAAACACCATGTCGCTGTCGGCCAAATCCTTGATCATCTTTTCATAATCTGCGACTTTTCCATTGTTTTTAAAAAGTTGGTAAGCAGGTTTACTTTGGGAAGTTGCTACCGTTGTAAAAGCTAAAATAACGAATGCGATAAGTACTAATTGTTTCATGATATTTAAATGTTTTTAGGTTTATTTCTGAATCGAAGTTTTGATTTTTTCAATTAAATAAATTTAGTACAATCTACAATAAAAAGGTATAATTTTCATGAAATGAAAAACGCCTCAATTTTTGTTGAGGCGTTTTACTAATTTTAAAAGTTTCCTTTTAAGGGCTTTTAGTTGATTTTTACATCATTCCTGGCATACCGCCGCCCATTGGCATTGCAGATGCTTCTTCTTTGATCTCAACCAAAGCACATTCTGTTGTTAAGATCATTCCTGCAACTGATGCTGCATTTTCCAATGCAATACGCGTTACTTTCTTAGGATCGATAATTCCAGCTTTCAACATGTCAACGTAAGTTTCTGTTTTAGCATCAAAACCGAAATCTTTTTTGCCTTCCATAACTTTAGCAACAACTACACTACCTTCGCCACCAGCGTTTTCAACAATAGTACGTAAAGGAGCTTCAACAGCACGTGCTACAATTTGAACACCTGTAGTTTCATCTAAATTTTCGGTAGTTAATGTTGCTAATACTGCTTTTGCTCTTACAAGCGCAACACCTCCACCAGCAACAATACCTTCTTCAACAGCTGCTCTTGTGGCATGCAATGCATCATCAACACGGTCTTTTTTCTCTTTCATTTCAACTTCACTTGCAGCACCTACATAAAGTACGGCAACACCTCCAGCTAATTTTGCCAAACGCTCTTGAAGCTTTTCTTTGTCATAATCAGAGGTTGTTGTTTCAATTTGCGCTTTAATTTGGTTAACTCTAGCTTTGATATCTTCAGCTTTTCCTGAGCCATTAACAATAGTTGTATTGTCTTTGTCAATAGTAATGGTTTCGGCAGTTCCTAACATAGTTAGATCTGCGTTTTCCAATGAAAAACCTCTTTCTTCTGAAATCACAACACCACCGGTTAAGATGGCAATATCTTCTAACATCGCTTTACGACGGTCCCCAAAACCTGGAGCTTTAACCGCTGCAATTTTTAAGCCACCACGTAGTTTGTTTACTACAAGAGTAGCTAAAGCTTGGCCTTCTACATCTTCGGCAATAATCAATAATGGACGACCAGATTGTGCAACCGGTTCTAAGATTGGAAGGATTTCTTGAAGATTTGAAATCTTTTTGTCAAATAATAAGATATACGGATTTTCTAAATCGGCGATCATTTTATCAGCATCCGTAACAAAGTAAGGTGATAAGTAGCCACGGTCAAACTGCATGCCTTCAACGACATCAACATAGGTGTCCAATCCTTTGGCTTCCTCAACGGTGATAACGCCCTCTTTGCCAACTTTAGTAAAAGCTGTAGCTACTAATTCGCCAATAGTATCGTCGTTATTAGCAGAAATAGAAGCCACTTGCTTAATCATTTCTGAAGAATTGCCAACTTTTTTAGTTTGTTTTTCCAGATCGGCAACGATAGCAGCAACTGCTTTGTCAATACCACGTTTCAAATCCATTGGATTAGCTCCAGCAGCTACGTTTTTAAGGCCTTCCTTAACAATGGCTTGTGCCAAAACGGTAGCTGTGGTTGTACCATCTCCAGCCAAATCATTGGTTTTTGAAGCTACTTCCTTAACCATTTGCGCTCCCATATTTTCGAGAGCGTCTTCTAATTCTATTTCTTTTGCAACGCTCACACCATCTTTGGTTACTTGAGGTGCACCAAACGATTTACCAATAATGACATTACGTCCTTTTGGACCTAAAGTTACTTTAACTGCATTGGCCAATGCATCTACACCGCGTCTTAATCCGTCGCGTGCGTCAATATCAAATTTTATATCTTTTGCCATAATTTGAAAAATTTTATGTTGTCATTCCCATTTATTTGGGAATCTTTGAATTTGTTTATTGTTTGTTTTTGAAATTTTCTCCAGATAGTTATAGTTATCTAGATTGAGGAAATAATTTTATTTCTAGACGATTGCCAAGATGTCGCTTTCGCGCATGATGAGGTAGTCTTTGCCTTGAAGTTTTAGTTCTGTTCCGGCATATTTTCCGTAAAGAACAGTTTCACCAACTTTTACGGTCATTGGATTTTTTTTGGTACCTGCACCAACGGCAACAATTTTTCCTTTTTGAGGTTTTTCCTTAGCGTTGTCTGGAATGATAATTCCTGATGCTGTTTTTGTTTCTGCCTCTACAGGTTCAATAAGAACTCTGTCTGCCAATGGCTTAATGTTTAATCCCATAGTTGTATTGTTTGTTTAATTCACGCAATGCGTGATAGGTTAATTATTTTAATTTATTCGGATACAAGATTGCGAAAAATGTGCCATGAGCACTGAACTGACAAAGTTTCAGTAATAAAAAAGTGCCAACAAAATTGTTGGCACTTTTGATATTTTTTAGATCTATTATTCCTTATTATTCGTTTGGAGTTTCAGCAGGTGTTACCGGCTCGGTCGTAACTGGTTTAACGGGTGCAGGCATAGTGCTTGTTGCACCAGGATCCAATGCTTTTGATTCTGAAGTACCAGTTGCACCGTCAATAGCAATGTTTGATACCAATATCAATACCAATAATATTGTTGCTAGAACCCAAGTACTCTTATCTAAAAAGTCGGTTGTTTTCTTAACACCACCCAATTGTTGGGTTCCGCCGCCTCCAAATGAAGAAGATAAACCTCCACCTTTTGGGTTTTGAACCATGACGACTACCACCAATAAAAATGAAACAATGATGATAAGGACTAGAAATATTGTAAACGTACTCATGTGCTATTTGGTATTATTTTCTTGTAATTGTTTTACCGCTTTAATTTGGTCTGCAAAGAAACTACTTTTTTCTGGATATTTCAAAATTAATATTTTATAAGATTGAATTGCTTTGTCATAATTTTTTTGCTCTAAATAGATTCTCGCTAATGTCTCGGTCATTAAACTATCATTTTGGACCAATTTCGGTTTGTCCATATTAATGGTAGGCGTATAGTTTTTAACCGGCTGTATTTTTGGGTTTGATTGTATGAACTTATCAATCAAATCGAACTTTTTTTCAAGTGGTGACTCTATTTTTGATTCTTTAATTATCTCCTCTGTCTGAGGTGGCAAAGTACTAATAGTTTCATCATCCGTTCGACGAATAGGTTTGAAACTCGTAATTGTTAACCATTCTGAAAACGAGCGTGATTCGTTTTTGTCAAATTCCAAAGGTTTGCCAATGCCCAATTGTTCTTCGGGCGATGGCTGGATGTTTTTGAAATCAATATCAATAATACTCTGTTCTTGATTGATGTCAGTTGGTTCAGATGGTTTTTTTTCAAATAAATCTGGATCAAATATGCCTTCACTATCTTGGATATGTTGATCACTAACTACTTCTATCAACACATTTTTGTCCAATGAAATATCATTGGCATCTTTAACTTCAATGTTTTTTAGTAATTCTGTATTTTGCTTGATGAGTCTCGAAACTTCGTTTTGATTAAATGCTTCGGAAGTTATAAAATCAAATAGAATACTTCTATCGGTTGTGTAAGCAGCGGTAACTCTAAGTTCTTGATTGTATTTAAAACTAGCTATTGCTTTTAAACCTTTTAAATAAAGTGCTCTTGCTGGTTGAAAATAGGGGTACTCTGCAACAATGTCACCAATCGTGGAGGTTTGGTCCGATGACAATTGCTCGGGATGGCTAAGCAGGTATGTAAATTCTTGTTTGTTCACTGTATCAACTACCATTTGCCCAATGTGGCGTTTAAAATATCTTGTGTTATGCGTTCAAAAATTTCGTTGATTGCAGTTTCTTTCTGGCCACCAGTTAATTGCGCAGTTCCTGGATAATCATAAAAGAATGAAAATTGTTGATTTAGGTCTTCGTCGGGGTTATTTTTGTCATAATAGCGCAAGCGTACACCAATGGTCAAGCGGTTTTGAGCAGCAGTATTATCGGCCGTTGCCGTTGTTGGTGAAATGCGGTATTCAGTTATTTCTCCTTCATAAGTGATGTCTCCTCCAGAGGTTACCAACTGCAAGCTGGTTTGGTTTTGGATCATATCTGCAAGCATATTTGTAAAAGTACGCTCAATGCCGGGTTCAATTAATGGGGCATCATTTTGAAAATAGTTAACTTGATATGTTCTGGTGCCAGCTGGTAAAGAAATTCCTGTAAAAGAATAATACCCACATCCTGTAAATATGGTAAGACCAATAATAAGGGCTAATGATTTAAGTTTTTTCACTTTTAGTGTTTTGATAACTGATAGCTTATAAATCGAATTGTTTGATTTTTCTATATAATGTACGCTCACTAATGCCAAGTTCGGCGGCGGCTAATTTGCGTTTTCCTTGATGGCGTTCTAATGATTTTTTTATCAATTCCAGTTCTTTGTCATGTAAAGATAAGGTTTCTTCTTCTTCAACTTCTTCCGCAAAATGGTATTTGTCATTGCGATCTTCATGAATTTCGGAAACTGAATTTGTTTTCTCAGGAATTGACAATACTTCAAAATCTTCGATGGCGCCATCATCATAATCTTCAGCTTCGTCACTGCCGTAAATTTTTTGGATCAGGCTTTCATTTTTCTTTTGTACTTCATTAACGTTTCCGCTTTTCATGAGTTCCATGGTCAGTTTCTTTAGGTCGTTAAGATCGTTTTTCATATCGAAAAGCACTTTGTAAAGAATTTCGCGCTCACTGCTAAAATCGCTGTCACTTTTTGAATTTTTAATTACAGCAGGCAAATTATCACCTTGACTTGGCAAATAGCTATTTAAGGTTGCTGCATTTATGGTTCTGGTTTGTTCTAAGACAGATATTTGCTCGGCAGCATTGCGCAATTGCCTGATGTTGCCATTCCATCTGTTTTTTAAAAGTACATCAACGGCTTCATCAGTTAACTTAATGGTTGGCATTTTATATTTTAGAGCAAAATCACTCGCAAACTTTCGGAATAACAAATGGATATCCTCTTTGCGTTCTCTTAACGGAGGCAAATGGATTTCAATAGTGCTCAATCTGTAATAAAGATCTTCCCTGAACTTTTCTTTTTTAATGGCTTCAAACATATTTACGTTTGTGGCCGCTACAATTCTGACATTGGTTTTTTGGACTTTACTGGAACCTACTTTTATGAATTCGCCATTTTCCAAAACACGCAATAAACGAACTTGAGTGGTTAATGGAAGTTCACCAACTTCATCTAAAAAAATAGTACCACCATCGGCCACTTCAAAATAGCCTTCGCGTGTATTTGTCGCGCCCGTAAATGCGCCTTTTTCGTGACCAAAAAGTTCACTGTCAATTGTTCCTTCTGGTATGGCACCGCAGTTAACTGCAATGTATTTGCCATGTTTGCGATGTGATAATTGATGTATGATTTTTGGAATACTTTCTTTACCCACACCACTTTCTCCGGTCACCAAAACCGAAATATCCGTTGGGGCAACTTGAATCGCTTTTTCAATCGCGCGATTGAGTTTTGGGTCATTTCCAATAATTCCGAAACGTTGTTTTATGACTTGAATTGATTCCATTTTAATATTTAAAGTTATAAATCAAGGATGAATTTTGGGATTTGTGATGAAATAATACCGATAAGTTGGTTTTATTATTGGTCGGCGTAGCCAACAGCAATGCCAATTAAAGTAGCACTGGTGCAATCTTTTACGTCAACATTTACCAAATCACCAACCTTGTAATGTTCTTTAGGAAAAACCGCTACAATGTTTTGCGATGTTCTTCCTGACCACTCTTGATCTGATTTTTTTGATTCGCGTTCAATCAAAACTTCAACCGTGGTATTCAAATAGGCTTTTGTTCTGATTTCGCTATGTTCTCTTTGCAATTGGACAATATCATCCAAGCGTCTTTTCTTTACTTCTTCAGGAACGTCATCTTCCAGTTTGCGCTCGGCCAAAGTGCCCGGACGCTCGGAGTAGGTAAACATATAGCCAAAGTTATATTTTACATAGTCCATTAAGCTTAAGGTATCTTGATGGTCGGCTTCAGTTTCTGTCGGGAATCCTGCTATCATATCTTGTGAAATGGCGCACTCAGGGATTATACGTCTGATGTTGTCTATCAATTCAAAATATTCTTCCCTAGTATGCAATCGGTTCATTTCTTTGAGAATACGATTGCTGCCGCTTTGCACGGGTAGGTGGATATGTTTACATATGTTTTTATGTTTTGCCATGGTTTCGATCACGTCCAAAGTTAAATCTTGCGGATTGGAAGTTGAAAACCGAATGCGCATTTTTGGATAGGCTTTTGCACATAAATCCAACAAGTTAGAAAAATTAATAGCTGTTGCTTTTTGGATATCGCTCGCTTTTTCAAAGTCTTTTTTCAATCCGCCGCCATACCATAAATAGCTGTCCACATTCTGGCCTAACAACGTGATTTCTTTAAAACCTTTGTTCCAAAGATCATGGACTTCTTCTAAAATACTTTGCGGGTCCCTGCTGCGTTCGCGACCACGAGTGAACGGCACCACGCAAAATGTGCACATATTATCACAGCCTCTGGTAATGGATACAAAAGCCGAAACACCATTGCTGTTCAATCGAACCGGTGAAATATCACCATAAGTTTCATCTTTACTTAAAATGACGTTAATAGCATCTCGACCTTCGTCAACTTCCGCCAATAAATTGGGGAGGTCTTTGTAAGCATCCGGGCCAACAACAAGATCTACTATTTTTTCTTCTTCTAGAAGTTTGCTTTTTAAACGTTCGGCCATACATCCCAAAACGCCTACTTTCATTTTTGGATTACTGCGTTTTACAGCATTGAATTTCTCCAATCGTTTTCGGATGGTCTGTTCTGCTTTGTCCCTAATGGAACAAGTGTTGATTAAAACCAAATCGGCATCTTCTAATTTTTCTGTAGTGTTGTAGCCTTCTTTATATAATATGGAAGCCACGATTTCGCTATCGCTAAAATTCATGGAACAGCCGTAGCTTTCAATAAAAAGCTTACGTTGATTTTCTTTTTTTTGTTCGAGTATGAGATGTTCGCCTTGCTTACTTTCTATAATAATCTTTTCCATAAGACCTCTAAATCGTCTGTAATTATTTTGTTGTGCCCTGTTGAAAAGGCAGCTGCAAAGATATGATTATTTTTAATGATTGTGACAAAGTGACAGTGTATAAAAATGTTTTGATAATGTTAAAAAATTATGTTTTCTTTGAGCCCAAACTACCTATAAAATAATTACACAATGACCCCATCAGAATTTCAATTAAAAGTTTCAAATGCAAAAGATTTGGATTTTGGAACCATTATTAGCCAATCTATAGAACTATTTAAAAAAAGCTGGCTACAGGGTTTTTTACTTCAGTTGTTTGTCATGATTTTGGTTCTTCCTTTTTTTATTGTACTATATGTACCGATCATTATGTTGGCGGTTTCACAGGCCGAATCTGGAAATTTTGACCCCGATGACATGAATGGTTTATTTGAAGGTTTTTCTGTGCTTTATTTAATTGTGCTTTTTATTGGCATCTTTATTATAGGAGTTGTTCAGGTAGCGCTCACTTCAGCATTTTTCAGAATATTGAAAACACTGGATCAGGGTGGTGAAGTAAAAACTTCAGATTTGTTTTACTTTTTGAAAAAGCAATATGTCGGTAAGATTTTAGTATTGATGCTAGCTTCCATTTTAATTGCGATACCGGCAGTTTTGTTTTTTTACCTTCCATTTATTTATGTCTTTGTGCCCATGTCATTCTTTTTGATTGTTTTTTCTTTTAATCCGGAATGGACTGTTGGTGATGTTGTTGGAAACAGTTTCAGGATCGGAAACAAAAAATGGCTTTTGACTTTTGGTTTGTTTCTGATTAGCTATATGGCTATTACGGTATTGTCTTTTGTGAGTTGTGGTCTTGGAAGTTTGTTTTTGGCGCCATTTTTATACCATCCCATCTATTTTATATATAAGGAAACTATTGGGTTTGATGATGTGAGTGAGTTGGATCAAATAGGTAAAGACACAGTTTTCTAAATCAACCAAAATAAAAGTATTTACTAAGCTTTAGTAATTGTATATTCAAAAATATTTTTTTGTAAAAGCCTGAATTTTCAGGCTTTTTTTGTGGTTATTGAATCATCGTTTAAAGGCATATAAATAGGTTTAAAAAATTTAAATTAGGCTGAATACTATTTTTTCATATACATTTGTACCAACAAAAAATGTAATATGGCGAAAAACTTAGTTATTGTCGAGTCTCCTGCAAAGGCTAAAACAATTGAAAAATTTTTAGGAAAAGAGTATAGAGTAGAGTCCAGTTTTGGGCACATTGCCGATTTGCCTTCTAATGAATTGGGCGTAAATGTTGATGGAGATTTTAAACCAAAATATGAAGTTTCCAAAGATAAAAAAGCAATTGTCAAAAAACTAAAAGATTTGGCAAAAGATGTCGATACCGTTTGGCTGGCCAGTGATGAGGACCGGGAGGGTGAGGCTATTGCTTGGCATTTGGCCGAAGTTTTAAAATTGGACAAGTCAAAAACTAAACGCATTGTTTTTCACGAAATTACAAAAACGGCAATTCAAAAAGCAATTGAAAATCCACGAGATATTGATTACCATTTGGTGGATGCCCAACAAGCACGACGTGTGCTGGATAGGATTGTGGGTTATGAATTGTCGCCGGTGTTGTGGCGCAAGGTAAAGGGCGGATTATCAGCAGGCCGTGTACAATCGGTGGCGGTGCGGTTAATCGTTGAGCGTGAACGCGAAATTCAAGAATTTGTGCCGGTAGCATCTTATAGAATTGACGCCGAATTTAAGAATGAAAACGGTCAGAGTTTTAAGGCAAAACTGCCAAAGAACTTCGCCACCAAAGAAGAGGCATATCAGTTTCTGGAATCTAATGCTGCTGCTGCTTTTAAAGTTGCAGAATTAGATAAAAAACCTGCTAAAAAATCGCCAGCTGCTCCATTTACCACATCTACTTTACAACAAGAAGCATCGCGTAAGCTTTATTTTTCGGTTTCAAAAACCATGACCATGGCGCAACGCTTATATGAAGCGGGTTTGATTACTTATATGAGAACGGATAGCGTTAACTTATCTGACGAAGCACGTAAAGGCGCTGAAGAAAAAATTAAAGACGCTTACGGCGCAAAGTATAGTAAACCTCGTAATTATACCAGTAAAACAAAAGGTGCGCAAGAAGCGCACGAGGCCATTAGACCAACTGATTTTTCAGTGCACTCCGTTGACATTGATAGAGATCAGGCACGGTTATATGATTTGATCTGGAAACGTGCCATCGCATCACAAATGAGTGAAGCTGAATTGGAGCGTACCAATGTGAAAATTAGTGCTAATACTCATAATGAATTGTTTACGGCCAATGGTGAGGTGATTACTTTTGATGGATTCTTAAAAGTCTATCTGGAAGGAACCGACGACGAAGATTCAGAGCAAGATGGCATGTTACCAGCAATGAAAATTAACGAAACGTTGGTCAATTCTTATATTACAGCAACGCAGCGTTACACGCGGCCACCTTATAGATATACCGAAGCATCCTTGGTAAAACAGTTGGAGGAATTAGGTATTGGTCGTCCATCTACTTATGCGCCAACAATTTCGACAATTCAAAATAGAAATTATGTTGAAAAAGGAACCATCGAAGGTGTAGATCGAGATTATACGCAACTGACCTTAAAAGGAGGAAAGTTAAAAGATCAAATTCTTACTGAAAAAGTGGGATCCGATAAAGGAAAACTGGTGCCAACTGATGTTGGAACCATTGTGACTGATTTTTTGGTCAACCATTTTGAGACCATTTTGGATTATAATTTTACGGCAAAGATGGAAGCCGATTTTGACGAAATTGCCGAAGGCAACGAAGACTGGACCAAATTGATGAAAGATTTTTACAAAGATTTTCATCCACAGGTTAAAGATGTTCAAGAAAATGCAGACCGCGAATCGGGTGAGCGTATTTTAGGGAAAGATCCAAAAACAGGACGGCAAGTTAGTGTGCGTTTGGGAAGGTTTGGTCCTATGGTGCAAATCGGAACTGTTGACGAAGAAGAAAAACCTTTGTTTGCCAGTTTATCTCCAGATCAGCAATTAGCCACCATTACTTATGAAGAAGCGATGGATCTTTTTCAACTGCCTAAAACATTGGGTACTTATAATGATGAAACCGTTGAGGTGAATAATGGGCGTTTTGGTCCTTATGTAAAGTATGGCGATAAATTTGTGTCGCTTCCTAAAGGCATGGAGGCTCTGAGTGTTGAACTTGATCTAGCCATTGAGCTAATCAAGGAAAAGGAAAAAGCAGACGCTCCTATATATATGTATAAAGATTTGCCGGTTCAAAAAGGAAAAGGTCGGTTTGGTCCCTTCATTAAATGGAACGAGATGTTCATCAATGTCAATAAAAAATATGATTGGGATAATTTATCCGATTCGGATATTGTTGAATTGATTGAAGACAAAATCCAAAAAGAAATTGATAAGGTAGTCCATAATTGGGAAGAAGAAGGCATTCGTGTGGAAAAAGCGCGTTGGGGAAGGCATAATCTCATAAAAGGTAAGTTGAAAATTGAGCTTCCTAAAACCTTTGATGTTTCAAAATTAACCTTGGAAAATGCTATAGTCATGATTGAAGAAAAAACTCCAAAAAAGAAAGTAGCTAAAAAGAAAGCACCCGCTAAAACAGCAAAGAAAGCAACATCCACTAAGAAATAAGTTATGACGTTTAATTTTTTGTCGCCGGTTTCTGATAAGGTCTTGTCTAGCATTGAGCTTTTGTCATCACAAGCGTTTGGGAATAAATTGAAGATTCATACTGTTCAAGATGGTCTTCCCGACCTTAACGATGTACAGATTGCCATTATTGGTGTTTTAGAAAACAGAAATGATGTTAATTATTCTGGAGAAGATATTCAATTGGATACTATTAGAAATGTGCTTTATAGTTTGTTTCCTGGCAATTGGCACACTCGGGTTGCCGATTTGGGGGACATCCTTAAGGGCGATAGCGTTGAAGATTCCTATTTTGCACTAAAGACAACGGTTGCAGTATTACTCGAAAACCAAATTATCCCTATCATTCTTGGAGGAAGTCAAGATTTGACCTACCCTAATTATAGGGCCTACGATGGTATTTTGCCAATGGTCAATATTGTAAGTGTGGACAGTAATTTTGATTTGGGTGATTCTACTTTGCCTATTAAAAACAATAGTTATTTGGGAAAGATCATATTAGAGCAACCTTATAACTTGTTTAATTATTCGACCATTGGTTATCAAACATATTTTAATTCGCAAGAAGAAATAGATCTTATGGAGAAGCTTCATTTTGAAGCCTATCGATTGGGCGAAATTTCAAAATCTATCAATCTTGTCGAACCGGTCATGCGAGATGCCCATATTGTGAGTATCGATTTAAAGGCGGTCAAAGCCTCTGAAGTGTCTTCAAAACAAAAATATTCGCCGAACGGATTGGACGGAAAAGAAATTTGTGCCATTGCTAGATATGCTGGAATAAGTAATAAAGTGTCCTCATTTGGTGTGTATGAGTATCAGCGTTCAAAAGACGACCAAATCACCTCAATGCTTGTGGCACAAATGTTATGGTACTTTATTGAAGGTGTTAATTGTAGGGTTAAGGAAGATCCTTTAAAAGACGAGCATAACTATCAGAAATTCAATGTTTTGATTGAAGATGATGAGCTAATATTCTATAAAAGCATAAAAACAGGCCGCTGGTGGATTGAAATTCCGTTTTTGCCAGAGGTTAATAATAAATTGAAACAGCATACGTTATTACCATGTATGCATGAAGATTACACCGAAGCTATGCAAGGAAAAATACCAGAAAGATGGTATAAAGCCTATAGGAAAAACAGCTTCTAGTTGCTAGTGTAAACGGTTTTTCATCGATGAAACGCCCTCTTTTTAGGATGAAATGCAAAAAAAAGTAAAAAAAAATTGTTTTTTAAAAAATATATAGATATGTTTACTCCCTCAAAAATTAGTAACTCAAATTTTACTACTAAATAATTTAACCTCGAGTTTTTATGAATATGAAGAAGTTCGCTTTATTAACCGCTGTTTTAGCTCTATTGGCAAGTTGTAATTCTGGAGACAGAGGAGAACTGGTTGGAGTTAAAGGAAAGAAATGGCATCCAGAAAAACCTTACGGAATGACACTTGTCCCAGGTGGTTCATTCATCATGGGTAAATCGGATGATGATTTGGCTGGTATCCACGATGCGCCAACCAAAACTGCAACTGTTAGGGCCTTTTACATGGACGAAACTGAAATCACAAATAGTGAGTACCGTCAGTTTGTCAACTGGGTAAGAGATTCTATCATCAGAACAAAATTGGCTATTATGGCCGATGAGATTGGTGAAACGCCCGGAAATGGTGGCATTGGAGAATTTGCGTTTAGAGATGCAGATCCTGAAAAAATGACTGTCTATGAAAAGTACATGTACGATAATTATAGTGGTTTAGGACCAACCGGCTTTGAGGGTCGACCTTTAAACAAAAAGGTGAAGCTCATTTTTGATACTAGTAAGTATCCGGATGAGTATTATGCTGAGGTAATGGATACCATGTATTTGTCATTGGAAGAATCGTATAACGGACAACGTACCTGGGACGTTACAAAATTTAAGTATAAATATACTGAAATGGATATCCAAAAAGCGGCCAAAAACAGAAACTTAAAGCGTAAAGATGCTTTGATGACTCAAGAAATTCAAATTTATCCGGATACAACCGTGTGGATTAGAGATTTCGCGTATTCCTATAATGAGCCAATGCACAATGATTATTTTTGGCACGAAGCTTATGGCGCCTATCCAGTTGTAGGAGTGTCTTGGAAACAGGCCAATGCATTTTGTAACTGGAGGACTTTATATAAAAATGCCTATCAAAAAAGTAAAGGTGCACGAAATGTAAACTCATTCAGATTGCCTTCAGAGGCGGAGTGGGAATATGCGGCCAGAGGTGGTTTACAAGGTGCAACATTCCCATGGGGAGGACCTTATGCTAAAGACGATAGAGGTTGTTTCTTGGCAAACTTTAAACCATTGCGTGGCGATTATGCAGCAGATATGGCACTCTATACTGTTGAAGCAAAATCATATGAGCCTAATGATTTTAACCTATACAACATGGCGGGTAACGTATCCGAATGGGTACAAGGATCATATGACCCGGCATCTTATGAATATATGTCAACCATCAATCCTAACGTGAATGATCCTGATAACCAACGTAAAGTGGTAAGAGGTGGTTCATGGAAAGATGTTGCTTATTTCCTACAGGTAAGTTCAAGAGACTATGAATATGCCGACTCTTCACGTAGCTATATTGGCTTCAGAACCGTACAAGATTATATGGGAACTGATATCACAGCTAATGCAGCTACAAATAAAAACTAGTATTTTATTAACCAAAACTAAATATTTAATCTACTTAAAGAATTTTTAACTTAACTAAAAAACAGAAATTATGGCACAATCACGAGTAAGAAAAAGAATTATGGTAATGACCTATGGTCTAGGCGCCGCTGTAGTAATCCTAGGAGCATTATTTAAATTGATGCACTGGCCTTTCGGTAACGAAATGTTAATTATCGGTTTAGTTGTAGAATCGATAGTATTCGCAGTATCCGCATTTGAACCCATTGAAGATGATTTAGATTGGTCATTGGTATATCCTGAATTAGCGGGAGGTCCAGCCAATAACAATAAGAAAGTAGCAGCATTAGAGCCTAAGGACGCAGAAGGTCTTTTGTCTAAAAAATTAGACGAGTTACTTAAAGATGCCAAAATTGATGGTGAGCTTATGGCCAGCCTGGGCAATAGCATTAAAAACTTTGAAGGTGCTGCCAAAGGCATTAGCCCTACGGTAGATTCAATGGCTGCAACCAGAAAATACAGTGAAGAAATGTCATTGGCGGCTGCACAAATGGAATCATTGAACAGTTTGTATAAAGTTCAAATGGAATCTGCAACCCGTCAAGCGGCAATCAATGAGGAAGCTGTTGAAAATGCAGCAAAACTTAAAGATCAAATGCAATCTTTAGCGTCTAACTTATCATCATTAAATGGTGTTTATGGAGGAATGCTTTCTGCGATGAACAGAAACTAATTAGTAGTCATATAAACCAACAATTAAAACTAATTAGAAATGGCAGGAGGAAAACAGTCCCCGAGACAGAAAATGATTAACCTTATGTATTTGGTGTTCATCGCAATGATGGCACTTAATATGTCAAAAGAAGTGCTCTCGGCATTTGGGTTAATGAACGAAAGAATCAGTGATTCTAACGCATCGGCTACGGTTCGTAACAATGCATTTATGCAAGGATTGGCAGATAAAGTTGCTGAACAACCGGCAAAATATCAGCCTATAAAAGCAAAGGCCGATCAGATTGATCAACTTTCATCAACATTTAATAACTATATAGAAGGTGTTAAAACAGAAATGTTGAAAACTGTTAAAGATCCATCAAATTATGAGGAAATGGATAGAACAGATCACTTGGATCAGAAATGGTTCAGCGCTGATAATATGAGTAAAGATGGCCAGGAGTTTTTGAATCAAATCAAAGCTTATAGAGAAGGCGTTATCCAAGTATTAGGTGAAGAGAATAAAGATATCCAAGCCGATATCATGAAGAAATTTGCGACTGATGATGTCAAAACATCTGAAGGTATCACCAAAGGATGGTTAAACTATCATTTTGCAGGTTTCCCAATGGTAGCTTCATTAACGAAGCTTACACAGATGCAAGCCGATGTTAAAACGATTGAGTCTGAAGTATTGTCTTCGATGTTAGCCGGTGAGCAGGTTAAACAATTATCCATGAGAAATTACTCGGCAATTGTAATTCCTGAAAAAACAGCATTCTTTAGTGGTGAAAACTTCAAAGGAAAAGTAGTTTTAGGACGTTTTGACAATACACTTAATTTTGAAAACGTTGTGATCAACGGAAACAAATTAGAGAATATTGAAGGCGGCCAAGTTGTGCTAGATTTCCCTGCAGGTGCAGTGGGTGAGCGTGACATTAAAGGTACTTTACAGTTTAAGGAAGGCGACGAAATTGTTGATATTCCTATTGTAAGCAAATATGCCGTAGTTCCTAAACCAAACTCAGCAACAATTTCAGCAGATAAGATGAATGTGGTTTACCGTGGTGTTGATAACCCAATGACTATTTCGTTTGCAGGTGTTTCAGATAATAATGTAAATGCTACTGCTCCTGGATTGTCAAAAGGATCAGGCACTGGTAAGTATGTTATGAGACCGGGGGCTGGTAAAGAAGTGACGATTAATGTTGTGGGAAAACTGCCTGATGGAAGTTCAGTGAGCGACAAATCGACCTTTAGAATCAAGGATATCCCTAAACCAGCTGGTACCATTGCAGGGCAAGCTGATAACGTAAGTTTACCTAAAAACAATGTTGAAATTGCAACAGTCGCTGCTAAATTATTTGATTTTGATTTTGATTTAGATATTAATGTAACATCATTCAAAATTAAAGTTCCTGGACAACCAACAGTAAGTGTTAATGGCAACCGGATGAGTGACCAAGCGAAAAACGCTTTACGTAAAGCACCTCGTGGAGAGTCTGTACAAATTTTCGATATCAAATCAGAAATCAAAGGAAATAGTAGTATTAAATTGCTTCCAGCGTCGCCAGTGTTTATTGAAATATCAAACTAATATACTATTGGTAGCGTTGTAACGTTGAACATAACAATGTAGGTAATGTCCCAAATAATAATTAAAAATATGAAATTAAAATATTGTTTATTAACCGTTTTAAGTATTGGCTTTGCCGTGAGTTCATTTGGACAAGCAAACTTGCTCAATGCAAAAACACCCGATGAAATTGGTGTAAAATCTGATGCCCAAAAGGCTCTGGATAACGACAGACCGCTTGAATACGGTTATGTTGATGATAGGGATATCATGTTTTCAAAAATGACCTGGGAAAAAGTGGTTCTTGACGAACGTGTCAACTTCCCTTTATATTACCCAATTGACACCAATAATATTGGCCCGGAAAGACGCTCTTTATTTGACGTATTATGGAAAAACGTAAGAGAAGGGAAAATTCAAAATGTTTATGACGACTCTTACTTTACCGTTAAACGTCAATTGGGAGATATCCAAGCTACCATGTCAAAAGTTGATACTTTAGATATTGGATACCAACAATATAACTCTGAAGGCTTTGTATCGCCGGAATATATCGTAAAAAGAGATATTCAAGCGTATGACATCAGTGCCTACCTTATTAAAGGATTGTGGTATTTTGACAAACGTCAAGGCGAATTGAAATACAGACTTTTAGGAATTGCACCAGCGGCACCGGATGTTAACTTTATTGACTCAGACAATGAAGCCAATAAAGAGCCTATCGCTTTGTTCTGGGTGTTTTATCCAGAAGTTAGAAATGTGTTGCACGAAGCCAAAGCGTTCAATAACCAAAATAGCGCGATGCCTTTCTCATTTGACCATTTGTTGAATTCTCGACGATTCAACGGTTATATGTATAAGGAAGAAAACGTGTATGGTGACCGAGAAGTGAGCGAGTACATTGCTGAAAACGCCTTGATGCAGCTCATGGAATCTGACCGAATTAAAGAAAAGATTCGTGATTTTGAACAAGATATGTGGGCATATTAATTGCTCCTCATTAAAATTAATTAGAAACGCCCGCTCAAAAGTGGGCGTTTTTTGGTTTAAAATAAATTCTAAATAGAGGATTGAACTTAGAATTGTATTTTTGCGATTATGGAAGAAGTTGATTATATCATTGTAGGTTGTGGACTGGCAGGTGTGTCTTTTTGTGAACAACTAAGAGCACATAATAAATCGTTTGTAGTCTTTAACGACGATTCTCAGCAATCGTCGGTCGTTGCTGCAGGTTTGTATAATCCGGTTATATTAAAACGCTTTACTGGCGTTTGGAAAGCCAAAGAACAATTGAAAATGGCCAAGCTGTTTTATGCAGAACTTGAAACCTTGTTAGGTGTTAAACTCGATTATGAATTGCCGCTTTATAGAAAATTTGCATCTATTGAAGAACAAAACGAATGGTTTAATGCTTCTGATAAACCAACTTTAGAAGCATACCTGTTTCCGAAAATTGTAAAAAATGACAATCCATTTGTTAATGCATCTTTTGGTTTTGGAAAGGTTCTGGAAACCGGTCGGTTGGATACGTCTGCTTTGTTAAAACACTATATACTTTATTTAAAGAGTATCGATTCTTATCAAAATGAATCGTTTGATTATTCTGTTTTGAATATTCAGGACAATGTCATCATGTACAAAAATATTCGTAGCAGAGTCATTGTTTTTGCCGAAGGATTTGGCATGGTCAAAAATCCATATTTTAAAAATCTACCATTGAATGTTGCCAAAGGAGAAGTTCTAACTATAAAAGCTCCCGATTTAAAAATTGATTTTATATTAAAATCTTCGGTATTTGTGGTTCCAGAAGGCGATGATCTTTATTCGGTGGGTGCCACTTATAATTGGGAAGATAAAACCAATGAGGCAACTGAAGCTGCAAAAGATGAATTGCTAACCAAGTTAAACGAACTTATCAGCTGTGATTATGAGGTGGTCCACCAAGTGGCGGGTATTCGTCCAACCGTTAAAGATAGACGACCTATTGTTGGGTCACATACAGATTACAAAAACGTAGTTATCTTAAATGGATTGGGAACGCGTGGTGTGATGATCGGGCCTTATGTCGCCAAACAATTATATGACCATTTAGAGCATAATTTACCTTTGGAATCTGAAATCGATATCGAACGTTTTCAGTCCCGATAAATTCCTTTGATTTTAAATTATTGATGAACTTGTTTGTCAACTAAATTTTTATCCACATGGATAAAAATATTGACCCAAATCGTTCTGGAAATACGCATTATAAATGGCATAAATACAACAAGTGTGGCAATAATGGCAATAAATGCCGTATTTAAAGAAGAACTGAAAATAAAGTAACTTATAATAAATGCAGCAACGGCAAAAGCAATTCCAACACCATAACTAACATACATGGATCCAAAAAAGAAAGAGGGTTCCAAGCGGTATTTGGTTTGACAATGCGAACATTTTTCCTTTACTTTTAAAGTATCTCTTAAATTATATGGATTCGGATTGACATACATTGATTCCATATTGCATTTTGGGCAAGTATCGGTTAATATACTATATAGTTTAGTTCCTTTTTTTATCATGGTTTTTGATTACTTTTGCGTTTTCAAATAAAACACAAAGTTAAGATTTTTAAAATCAATAACTTGTTGCAATACTCCTAAAATAATGCTCAATATACATAATCTTTCTATTTCTTTTCAGGGCGAATTTCTTTTTGAAGACATCACTTTCAGGCTTGGTGCCGGAGATAGAATTGGACTTATCGGCAAAAATGGTGCTGGCAAATCAACCATGCTCAAAATTCTTTCAAAAGAAATGGAGCCAGATACTGGTCAAATTGCTGCTGATAAAAATTTGAGTATCGGATTTCTAAAACAAGATATTGATTTCGTTTTAGGAAGAACTGTTCTTGAAGAAGCTTACGAGGCCTTTGAAGAAATCAGAATGCTGGAAGCCAAAATAGATGATATTAATCATCAGTTAGTGGAGCGAACCGATTATGAAAGTGAAATATACCATCAGCTCATGGTCGATTTGAATGATGTTCAGCATCAATATGAAATCATAGGCGGTTATAATTATCAAGGTGAAACAGAGAAAATCCTTCAAGGTTTGGGTTTTAAACGCGAAGATTTTAATAAACTTACTGATACGTTTTCCGGTGGATGGCGCATGCGTATTGAACTCGCCAAACTATTATTGCAAAACAATGATATTCTACTTTTGGACGAGCCAACCAACCATTTGGATATTGAATCTATTATTTGGTTGGAAGGTTTCTTGAAGACCTATATTGGCGCAGTAGTTATTGTGTCGCACGATAAAATGTTTTTGGATAATGTCACCAATCGGACGATAGAAATTTCGCTTGGACGAATTTACGATTATAAAAAACCATATTCGCAATATTTGGTGCTTCGCAATGAAATCAAAGAGCAGCAACTCGCTTCACAAAAAAATCAGCAAAAGCAGATTGAACAAACCGAAAAGTTGATTGAAAAATTTAGAGCAAAAGCATCTAAAGCGACTATGGCACAATCGCTCATTAAAAAACTCGACCGCATGGATCGGATTGAAGTTGATGAGGATGATAACAGTGTGATGACGCTTAACTTTCCCGTATCTGTTATTCCCGGAAAAGTAGTGGTTGAAGCACATCATATTTCAAAAAAATATGGCGATTTAAGAGTCCTTAGCAATATTGATCTTAATGTTGAGCGCGAAAGTAAAATTGCATTTGTAGGTCAAAACGGTCAAGGTAAATCTACGTTGGCTAAAATCATTGTTGGTGAGCTCAAGCACGAAGGCCATTTGAAACTTGGCCATAATGTGCAGATTGGATATTTTGCCCAAAACCAAGCCGAGTATTTAGATGGTAATAAAACCGTACTCGACACTATGATAGATGCTGCCAATGAAAAGAATAGAAGTAAGGTGCGTGATATTTTAGGATCGTTTTTGTTTAGGGGCGATGAGGTCGAAAAATATGTAAAAGTACTTTCGGGTGGTGAACGAAACCGCTTGGCATTGGCCAAATTATTATTACAGCCCTTCAACGTATTGGTCATGGATGAGCCGACCAACCATTTGGATATCAAATCGAAAAATGTGTTGAAAGAAGCTTTGAAGCGTTTTGAAGGTACGTTGATTTTGGTGTCGCACGATAGAGATTTTCTTCAAGGATTGACCAAAAGTGTTTATGAGTTTAAAGATCAAAAAATCAAAGAGTATTTAGGAGATATTGATTTTTATCTGGAACAGCGCAATGTCGAAAATTTACGTGAGGTTGAAAAGCGCGATGTGGTTAAAGAAGTGCCTAAAGAAACCAATAAACAATCGTACGAAGATCAAAGAAAATCAAAATCCCTGAACAATAAGTTGAGTAATATTGAAGCTGAAATAAGCCAATATGAAAAGGAAATTAAGGTCATGGATGTTAATCTCGAAACAGATTACGACAAAACGGTTGCTGATCCTAAGTTTTTTGAACGCTACGAATTCAAAAAGAAAAAACTGAATGCCTTAATGACCGAATGGGAAACTATTCATGAAGAGCTTGAAGCTATTGGGTAAAAATTTTTTACTAAGGTCCTACTAAAAACTGCTATTATTCTCCGTTTCAACATTAAAGTATTGTAAAATAAGAAGTTGTCATTATTGATATCAGCCTCTTTTTTATAATTATCTTTGTATCCTTGTAAAAGGCATTCATTATTATCTTAACTTTAATGACATGCAAGAGGATTTTCTACATTACGTTTGGCAGTTTAAAAGGTTTGATGTTGCTCATTTACGAACGACAACAAACGAGGTCATTACTTTGCTTAATACCGGTTGGCCCAATTTGAGTGGCGGTCCAGATTTTTTCAATGCACAACTTAAAATTGATGATCAGTTATGGGCCGGAAATGTTGAAATTCATATCAAAACAAGTGATTGGTATGTCCATAACCATGAAGTTGATCCAGCGTATGACAATGTGATTTTGCATGTTGTGTATGATCATGATATTGATGTTTTTAGAAAAGATAATTCCTTGATTCCTACTTTAGAGTTGAAGAATTTGATTCATAAAAATGTAGTTGAGAATTATCAAAAACTGTTAACATCACCCCACAAATGGATCAATTGTGAAAATGATTTTGCTGAGGTCGATGATTTTGTAATCTCCAATTGGTTAGAGCGTTTGTATATTGAACGGCTTGAACGAAAATCAAAAAACATAGAAGTATTGCTACAATCTTCAAAAAACGATTGGGAAGCTGTTTTGTTTAAACTTTTGACAAAAAATTTTGGACTTAAAGTTAATGGTGATGCATTTTTGAGCTTGGCCAATTCGTTTGATTTCTCAATTGTTAGAAAAATACAATCAAAATCCTTGCAACTGGAAGCTTTGTTTTTTGGGCAATTTGGATTATTGGATAGACAAATCGAGAGCTCGTATTATGTGACGCTATCCAAAGATTATAATTTTTTAAAACAGAAGTTCAATTTGTCAAACAGTCAAGTGATGCCGCTTCAGTTTTTTAGGTTGAGACCGCCTAATTTTCCAACCATTAGATTATCGCAATTGGCCATGCTTTATCATCAACATACGAGTTTGTTTACAAAAATCATATCGGCTGAAAGCATTGAAGCGTTGTATGAATTATTTGATATTTCAACTTCCGAATTTTGGAACACCCATTTTACGTTTGAAAAAACATCCCGGTTTGTGAAGAAAAAGCTCACAAAAAGCTTTATAGACTTACTGCTCATTAATACCATTCTTCCATTAAGATTCTGTTATCAACGGCATTTGGGTCAAAACGCCTCAGAATCCAGTTTGTTGATGGCACAAAAAATAGCATCAGAGCAAAACGCAATTATCAAAGGTTTTAACAATTTAAGACCAATTTCAAATTCTGCACTGACCTCACAGGCATTGATTCAGTTAAAAACAGAATATTGTGATAAAAACAGGTGTATGAGTTGCGCTATTGGTAATTCGGTTTTATTGACATAACGCCAATACGATTGATACTTCGTAAATCGTAAAATAATAGTAACTTGCGGCATGAATATTTTTTATAGGGCCTTATTATATTTTCAAAAACGTGGTTACTACGTTTGTCAGCGTATTGCCGATAGATTGGGAATACGGGCCAAGGTAGTGCGCACCTCTTTTATGTACCTCACTTTCGTAACACTTGGTTTTGGATTTGCTTTATATTTATTTATTGCCTTTTGGATGCGCATTAAAGATTTGATTTATACAAAACGATCTTCTGTTTTCGATTTGTAAATTGTCGTTTGGTGTTTATTGAACACCATTTTTTAGTAAACACCCTATAAAACTGAACCGAATGCATCAGTTTTAAAATTTAATAAACGGTTCGATATATTGGGTTACCCAGTTTAAATATGCTGGTTTTTAGAGTTGAATGGAAGGCATAATATCTAATTGCAATTCAGGTTTATATACTGTTTTATTCATTATACATGCGGTCTAATTTTAAGTTAATAATTTGAAAGATTAGAAACAACTTAACCTTATGGGGTATTTGTCTAATTTTCTTTTTAACAACTAAAATCTTATAAAATCATTTTTTTTTAGCATCTTGTGATGTTTTTTAAACAATTCTAACTAACCGCATAATAAAAACTTATGAAGAACTATCTTCTTGCTCTAATTAGTGCATTATTGCCAATTTTCATTTTTGCCCAAGATTTAAATATCAAAGGAGAAACATTTAACCCCTCAGCCAACATCAACGACGGGGTGATTAAAATAAATGTCAACGGTGGTGTTCCGCCTTATACTTACAGGTGGGACAATCAAAGTACAACATTAAGCTCAAATGAGGCGACAGGTTTAACAGAAGGAGTGCCTTATACCGTTATTGTTACAGATGCTGTTGGAAATACAGAAACAGCGGTTTATACAGTAAATAGCGAAGCTATCACAGAGATTTTTAATGGGTTGATGACGCCAGCAGTAAGTGCTTTGGGCGGTGTTTTGTTTTGGGATCCATTTGCAGCAATCGGTGTTTATGACCCTGTTGTTTATTCTGATTTTGAGCATGTTGGCGTTCCTGGTTGGGTGAGTGGCATAGATGATAAATTTACACTTAAGAATTGGTTGCAGCCAAACGAAGCTCATGTTTCTGTTGATACTCCTATTGCAGTTATTACAGATAGAAACGGGAATGAAATATTGGTCACTTCAAATGCTCAAGGTAAGTTAGAGCACCTTCTTGAAGATGGCCAAACAATTTATGATTCAGAAAACAAACATCATGTCATTGAAGTTGGTGCACATAATTTTGCTAATATTATCTATGATTCGCCGATAGTATTGACCCATCCTAATGGTGATCCAATAAAAAAGCCTATTCCTTTTATTGTAATTTGGCTGGTGTTGGGTGCTGCGTTTTTTACGGTCAGAATGGGCTTTATAAACATTCGTGGTTTTAGGCATGCGATCGATTTAGCTCGTGGAAAATATGACGATCCGAATGCTCCAGGTGAGTTAACTCACTTTCAAGCTTTGGCGACCGCCGTTTCAGGAACTGTCGGTCTAGGTAATATTGCAGGTGTTGCAGTTGCCGTATCACTCGGTGGTGCAGGTGCAACTTTTTGGATGATTGTATGTGGATTGTTGGGAATGTCTACAAAATTTGTGGAATGTACTTTAGGTGTAAAATATAGAGATATTCTTCCTGACGGTCGTGTTTTTGGTGGACCGATGAATTATTTGCGGTACGGACTTGAAAAGCGAAATATGAAAGGTTTCGGCAAATTTTTAGCAGGTTTGTTTGCGGTTTTAGCTGTAGGTGCTTCTTTTGGTGGCGGTAATATGTTTCAGGCTAATCAATCGTTTGAACAGTTGGCAGGGCAATTTCCGGCAATGGCAGATTATGGGTTTTGGTTCGGGATTTTTACGGCTGTATTAGTTGGTGTTGTGATTATTGGTGGTATTAATAGTATTGCTAGAGTTACAGGTAGAGTGGTGCCAATCATGGCATCAATTTATATAGTGGCATCATTGGTCATTATTATTATGAATATTGAAAATATTGGCCCAGCTTTCACAGCAATTGTAGATGGTGCCTTTACGCCATCGGCATTAAAAGGTGGTGTGATTGGGGTTTTGGTCGTTGGTTTCCAAAGGGCAGCCTTTTCTAATGAGGCTGGTGTAGGATCGGCAGCAATTGCACATAGTACCGCAAAGACTAATAATCCACCTTCAGAAGGTTTTGTGGCATTGATGGAACCCTTTATTGATACCGTTGTAGTTTGTACATTGACCGCTTTGGTTATTATATTTACAGGAATGCACGAGGCTGAAGGTGTTATGGGGGCTCAGTTGACTTCAAATGCCTTTGGAAGCCAAATTTCGTGGTTTACTTATATATTGACTTTAGCAATTTTCTTATTTGCATTTTCAACCATGATTTCGTGGTCTTATTATGGCATGAGAGCTTGGACGTATTTGTTTGGGAAAAGCAAAAAAATGGAATTTGTCTATAAAATGTTATTCTTGGTTTTCGTGGTTATTGGAGCTTCCGTGAGTTTAGGTGCCGTTCTGGACTTTTCGGATATGATGATTTTGGCCATGTCTTTCCCTAATATTATCGGATTGTACATCATGTCAAAAGAAGTAAAGTTTGATCTCGATTCGTATCTTCAGAAAATAAAAGCCAACTTGCTTTATAAAAATCAAGGGCCAAATAAATAGAAATATAACATGATACTAAAATCCCATTTCAAGTTTTCTAACAGTCAACGGAATGGGATTTTTTTATTGGCTATTCTTATTGTTGTTTTTCAATGTATTTATGTTTTTGTTGATTTTTCTTCGGAAGAAACCCAGGAGGATTACGTAGTTTTAGAAAAGTTCAGACAGCAAGTAGATTCGTTAAAGCGGGTAAAAGCTGAAATAGAAAAGCCGAAAGTTTATCCTTTTAATCCTAATTATATTACTGACTTTAGAGGTTATACCTTAGGAATGTCGGTGGATGAAATTGACCGGTTGCTGGAGTTTAGAGCAAAAAATCAATGGATCAATTCGGCAAAACAATTTCAGGAAGTAACCAAAATTTCCGATTCTTTATTGGCTGTTTTAGAACCGTCGTTCAGTTTTCCGGCGTGGATTTCCAATACAAAACCTTCAATTGACAATTCAAAAAACACCGATCCAAATGCGTTCAAACTAAAATCTTTTGAACAAAAAATAGATTTGAATACTGCCACAGCTCAAGACCTTCAAAAAGTCAATGGTATTGGACCTAAACTCTCTGAAAACATTATAAAATATCGAAATAAATTTAAAGGAGGTTTCATTTCTGAAATCCAGCTTCAGGATATTTATGGTTTGTCGCCAGAGGTTATTGAACGTATTAAAAATGATTTTGCAGTAAAAACGCCGAGAATTATCGAAAAGATAAATCTCAATACCGCTACAAGAGAGCAATTGGTCACAATTCAGCATATTGATTATGAGATAGCACATTATATTATTGAACAAAGGACGTTGAGAGACAGCTTTAAATCATTTGATGAGTTATTGCGTGTTAAAAACTTTCCAATCCAAAAATTTGAGATAATTAAGTTATATTTGACGCTCAATTAATGACAAATACTGCATATGAACAGCATGTACTTCACAGAAGAACATCAACTTTTTAGACAAAGTTTACAGAATTTTTTAAAAAAAGAGGTCGTACCTCATATTGATAAATGGGAAAAAACTGGAACCATTGAACGCTTTATTTGGAAAAAATTTGGCGACATGGGTTTTTTTGGAATTAATTACCCAGAAGCTTATGGAGGCCTTAATCTAGACTTGTTTTACACGGTGATCTTTCTTGAGGAATTGCAAAAAATAAACTCCGGAGGTTTTGCGGCTGCTATGTGGGCGCATGCTTATCTTGCTATGACCCATCTTAATAAAGAAGGGAGCCATGAGATAAAAGAACGGTATTTAGTACCTAGCATTGCTGGCGATAAAATAGGTTGTTTGTGCATAACAGAACCTTTTGCTGGGAGTGATGTTGCCGGCATGCGCACAACTGCCGAAAAAGTTGGAGACACATACATTATCAATGGTTCAAAGACTTTTATCACCAACGGCGTGTATAGTGATTATTTGGTGGTTGCTGCCAAAACTGATGTAGAAGCCGGGCATAAAGGCATGAGTATATTTGTGATGGATAGAAGTACGCCGGGAATTTCGGCGTCCAAACTTGATAAATTGGGATGGAGAGCATCAGATACCGGAGAGATTTCATTTGATAATGTAGTTATTCCTGCCGATCAACTTATGGGCGAAGAAGGAAAGGGATTTCCATACATTATGCAACATTTTGCTTTAGAACGATTGATTATGGGCATTAATGCACATGCAAGAGCGGAGTTTGCTTTGGAATATACCCTTAAATATATGTCAGAACGAACCGCTTTTGGTAAAACTATTGATAAGTTTCAGGCATTACGTCATAAAATTGCCGATTTTTATTCGGAAATGGAAATCAGTAAAGAATTTAATTACTCAGTAGCTTATCGTTTAAACAAAGGAGAGTATGTGGTCAAGGAAGCGACGATGTCAAAATTGCATGCTACCAAAATGGCCGATGAGGTCATTTATGGTTGCCTTCAGTTTTTAGGAGGATATGGCTATATGGAAGATTATCCATTGGCACGTTTGCTTCGCGATAGCCGACTTGGACCAATTGGTGGAGGCACTTCTGAAATTTTGAGAGAAATTATCGCTAAAATGGTGATTGATAAAAAGGACTATAAACCAGTGACTTAATTTATTTGAATCATCGTTTTAGCGAAAATACAATTCATTTACGCTAAAATGGTGATTGATAAAAAGGACTATAAACCAGTGACTTAATCAGATTTGGGATAGGATATAAATTCTAATC
>NZ_DATJCY010000078.1:0-9257 GCF_035577925.1 Gelidibacter sp.
AGAAACCGTTGGATTTGGGGAACACTTATCGCAATTTGGATATCCATATTTTTTGGTTTTTTTCGCATAAATATGATGCTCTTGGTGGTGTAATAGGTTTTGAGATGAATTCTTTTTTTCAAGACTATATGGGTATTATTGGAACAGCCCTTCTCCTGCTATTTGGATTGATTGTTTTTGTTGCTATCAAATTTCAAGTTACCGGTGAATCTATCGTCAAGCTTTTTAAATCCGCAAAAAAAGATATCCGATCTGATTTTGAAAGTGATACCGAAAGTATAACTTCTTCTTATGTTACTTTGGATAATGATCTGACAGCCGAAGCCGAAGCTATTAAAGCAGCTTTCGACTTGACACCTGTAGCAGAAAAGCCTATTTCAAAACCACAATCCAAACCCAAACAAGAAACGCCAAACTTACATATTGAAATACCTGAAGTTCACGTCGAATTGCCTGAAGAGGAAACATTAGTCATTGAAGTGGAGGACATAGCAGAAGAGATTTCAGAAGAAAACAACTTATCTGATAAATTGGTCGAGGAATTTGGAAAATTTGATCCTACCCTAGAATTAAGTAAATATCAGTTTCCACCTTTGGATCTCCTAAAAAAATACGATTCGGAAGGCATTACTATCGACCAAGATGAACTGGAAGAAAATAAAAATCGAATTGTTGAAACCTTAAGCAATTATAGTATTGGGATTAGCAATATTAAGGCAACCATCGGACCTACGGTTACCTTGTATGAAATTGTTCCCAATGCCGGTGTTCGTATTTCAAAAATAAAAAACTTAGAAGACGATATCGCATTATCACTTGCAGCATTAGGTATCCGAATTATTGCACCAATTCCAGGCAAAGGAACGATTGGTATTGAAGTGCCCAATAAAAACTCTACCATTGTATCAATGCGATCCGTTATTGCTTCACAAAGATTCCAAAAATCAGAAATGGAATTGCCTATTGCCTTTGGAAAAACTATCAGTAATGAAACCTTTGTTGTCGATTTGGCAAAAATGCCGCACTTATTGATGGCAGGAGCTACCGGTCAAGGAAAATCTGTAGGTTTAAATGCTGTTCTGACATCGTTACTTTACAAAAAACATCCGGCCGAAGTGAAGTTTGTGTTGGTCGATCCCAAAAAAGTAGAATTAACGCTCTTCAATAAAATAGAACGTCATTATTTGGCTAAATTACCAGATAGTGAAGAGGCCATTATCACCGATAATACTAAGGTTATAAACACCTTAAACTCATTATGTATTGAAATGGACAATCGGTACGAAATGCTAAAAAATGCTTTATGCCGAAATATCAAAGAATATAATGAGAAATTTAAATCGCGTAAACTAAATCCTAATGACGGCCATCAGTTTTTACCATATATCGTTTTGGTGGTCGATGAGTTTGCAGATTTAATAATGACGGCCGGAAAAGAAGTTGAAACTCCAATTGCACGTTTGGCACAATTGGCGCGTGCCATAGGCATCCACCTAATCATTGCAACGCAAAGACCATCTGTAAATGTGATAACAGGTATTATCAAAGCGAATTTCCCGGCGCGAATTGCATTTAGAGTAACTTCAAAAATAGATTCGAGAACTATTTTGGACAGTGCCGGCGCGGATCAACTTATTGGACGTGGCGACATGCTCTACACTCAAGGTAATGAGCTAACTAGGATTCAATGTGCATTTGTTGACACACCTGAAGTTGAAATTATAACCGAATTTATTGGAGGGCAAAAAGCTTATCCAGATGCTTACCTCCTACCCGAATATGTTGGGGAAGAAAGTGGCACAAATCTTGATATAGATATTTCTGATAGAGATAAGCTATTTAGAGAAGCCGCAGAAGTTATTGTTACCGCCCAGCAAGGTTCTGCCTCCTTATTGCAACGTAAGTTAAAGCTAGGATATAACAGAGCTGGACGATTAATTGATCAGTTGGAAGCTGCTGGAATTGTCGGGCATTTTGAAGGCAGTAAGGCTCGACAGGTATTGGTTCCAGATCTTGTGGCTTTAGATCAGCTTTTAGAAAATGAAATATCTTAAAAAAAGGCACTTCTTACCAGCACTAACAAATAAACTAATAATGAAAAAATTACTTTTATTGCTCTTCATGATTCAATTGTCCTATTCCATGAGTGCGCAAGATGCAACAGCGGCAAAAAAATTACTGAATGAAGTGAATGCCAAAGTTGTAAGCTACAATAACATCAGCATCGATTTTAAATATGTTCTTAGAAATGCCAATGAAAACATTAATAAGGAAACGCGTGGCGATGTTGTGATAGAAGGTGAGAAATATCTTTTGAATATTTTGGGCGTCACACGTATTTATGATGGAAAAACACTTTATACTATTAGTCCTGAAGATGAAGAAATCACCATTTCAAAAAACAATACCGAAGATATAAATACCATTACGCCAAGTAAAATGTTATCGTTTTATAAGGAAGGCTATAATTATGCCATGGATATTGTTCAAAACGTTGGCGGACGCAAAATTCAATACGTCAAGTTAACGCCAACTGATAACAATTCTGAAATCAAACAAGTTCATTTAGGAATTGATGCACAAACAAAGCACATCTATAATCTTATCGAAATAGGAAAAAACGGTACTCAAATCACCTTAACTGTAAATAGTTTTAAAACTAACGAGCCTATTTCAAAAACCTTATTTACTTTTGATGCCAATAAATATAAAGGCTATTACATCAATAAGCTCGATTAGATAAGGCATTCATTTTATGAAAATACTGGATAGGTACATATTGCAGACCTACTTAAAAACATTTTTGAGCGTATTTATTATACTGATGCTCATTTTTGTTTTGCAGGCCGTTTGGTTATATATTTCTGAATTGGCAGGAAAAGATTTGGATATCGATACCATTCTTAAATTCTTGCTTTATATTACTCCAACACTTATCCCATTAATTTTACCGCTCACCATTTTATTGGTTTCTATCATGGTTTTTGGAGCATTTGCTGAAAATTATGAATTTGCTGCAATGAAATCCACCGGAATTTCCTTGCAGCGTGCCATGAGAGGATTAAGCGTTTTTATCGTTATACTTTCTGCAACCACATTTTTATTTGCAAATAATGTTATCCCTTGGGCAGAATATAACGCCTATAACCTCAGAAAAAACATAGCCAAACTCAAACCTCAAATGGCCATTGCCGAAGGACAATTTAATGAAATAGGCAGTTTTAATATTAAGGTTGATAAAAAAAGTGGCGATCGTGGACAATATTTGTCGAAGGTAATTATGCACCAACAAAAAAACAACCGTCCCGGAAATTATACTGTAATCGTAGCTGATTCTGGTGAACTCAAAAGCAATCCCAACTCAAATATGTTGCAACTGGTTCTATTTGACGGAAATTACTACGAAGAAATTCAAAGTAAAAATCCGAAGCAAATCCAGAAAAAACCACATGCACAAAGCTATTTCGATATCTACACGATGAATGTAGATTTGGAAGCATTCAACGATGTGGATTTAGATGAAAAAAGCTATACCAATAGATATAATATGCTAGATGTTGGTGGTCTCAATTATACGATTGATAGTCTGTATCAAAAAAAATCTGATGACCACAAAGGACTTGCAAAAAACCTTTATGGCAGGATTTCTATCAGCAATATCGACTTGAATATAAAACCAGAAACCGATAGTATTTATAAAGGTAACATCATTGACCTTTTTGAAAACAAAGTCAAATTGCAAATTGTCAATCTCGCTTTAAATTCGTTAAACAGTACCGATCAGGTTTTAAATACAGAAGAACAATTAATGAGTGTTTCGGACAAGTCACTCAATAAACACCTCATTGCACTGCATGAAAAGTACGTGTTAGGTTTTGCTTGTTTTATCCTCTTTTTTGTGGGCGCACCGTTAGGAGCACTTATCAGAAAAGGTGGTATTGGACTGCCGTTAGTCATCGCTATTCTTTTATTCCTGACCTACCATTTTATTGGAATATTTGCAAAAAACAGTGCAGAAGACGGCACCTTAAATCCCATTTTGGCAACTTGGCTTTCCACATTGATTATGTTGCCGTTGGGCATCTATTTGACTAGCCGCGCTACTAACGATAAAGGATTATTTGATTTTGACAGTTATCTCAATCCTTTGAAAAAATTCCTCAATTTACGTCCTAAAAATTCGGTAATGATTGATGGCGAATTGGTTCAATACAGCTTTTTAAATGAATATAATAACGAAAAATTAATAAACATTCTTAAAAATCATGAAGCACTTGATTTTGATAAAAGTGTCAAACCTTTTGCTTTGAATCAATTATTAAGTCGCAATCAAAGTATTGAAGATCTTCAAAGGCAAGGTGTCATTATCAATGATGCTTATAGTCAATCAAAAAAGGAGGCTGATAACACTATTTCCAATTCAAAAATTGCCTATATATTTTATAATCTAGGTGTAGTTTTACTCATTTTGCACTTCGTTTTAAAAAATAATGGTCTTCCACAAATTGCATCGTCGGCCATTCAATTAAGCATTATTTCACTATTTGTCTATGCTATTTATTATGCGTTCACATGGCTAACTTCAAATAAATTCTACCAGCATCTTGGCTTTAAGATTAAACCTTTAGACAAATTTCTAATGATTCTTGGATTGCCTTTTTATGGAATTTCACATTTCTTATTGAAGAATAAAATCAAGGAAGACTTGGATAAAAGTTGTATCCTAAATGTAAAATAAGCCATATCTTTGCATAAAATTTTAAAATAATGGAAACAAGCATAATGCCATCAGCTATAAAATTACATACCATTGAAGAAGCCATTGAAGATATCAAAAATGGAAAAGTAATTATTGTTGTTGATGATGCCGATAGAGAAAATGAAGGAGATTTTTTAGCTGCAGCAGAAATGGTTACGCCCGAAATGATTAATTTTATGGCTACTCATGGACGCGGATTAATTTGTGCGCCACTTACTGAAAAACGCTGTAAGGAATTGGAATTAAACCCGATGGTACGCAATAATACAGATCCTATGGAAACTGCATTTACGGTATCTGTCGATTTAAGTGGCAATGGTGTCACCACCGGAATTTCGGCAGGCGATCGCGCCAAAACTATAAAAGCACTTATCGATCCAAATTTAAAACCTTTTGAACTGTGCCGTCCAGGACATATTTTCCCTTTAGTCGCAAAAGAAGGCGGTGTATTGAGACGTACAGGTCATACTGAAGCTGCTATTGATTTTGCGCGTTTAGCTGGTTTACAACCTGCTGGAGTAATTGTAGAAATCTTGAATGAAGATGGCACTATGGCACGCTTACCGCAATTGGTAAAAGTGGCCGAAAAATTTAATGTAAAGATTGTTTCTATTGAAGATCTGGTAGCTTATAGAATGAAACACGATTCTTTAATTGAAAAGAAAGAAGACTTTGAAATTAAAACGCGTTTCGGAAAATTCAGATTAAGAGCTTACCAACAAACCACTAATGACCAAATACATATAGCATTGACCAAAGGTACTTGGGAAACCAACGAACCAGTTTTGACGCGTGTCAACTCCACACTCGCTTATAACGATATTTTAGCAACCCTGACCAACAATATCGACAAAAAACTGGAAGACATGTTCAAGTTAATCAACGATCACGGCAAAGGTGCTATTCTTTTTATCAATCAGTTGAACCAATCTACCGATTTGTTGAGTCGATTAAAAACTTTAAAGCAAGAACAAAATCAAAATGATGTGATCAAAGCACCAAGTATTGCTTTGGACAATAGAGATTTTGGAATTGGCGCACAAATTCTTCACGACCTTAACATCCATAAATTATTACTAATGTCTAATAGCGAACTGACCAAACGTGTTGGTATTATTGGCTATGGTTTGGATATTGTAGATCATGTAAATTATTAATTGTAGAATAGATTATTTCTACATTAGAATCTAATAAAAAAAGGATTTAGAGCTTTCGTTCTAAATCCTTTTTCTGTTAATTCTATAAAAATCCTTTACTTATTTTAATGCTGAATTGATAGCATTTACCATCAACTGTGCACGCGATCTCACTTCGTCCTCCGTCCATGACAATTTAATCAGGCACGATATATTTCGTCCAATAAATTCATCCGATTGTTCAAACGTTTTTGATTGCAAATAATCCAATCCTGTTTTTACTTCCTCCGAAATTGGAAACAAACTCTTTACGTTTTTTAAATGGTCCCATTTACGAACATAATGCCAGTTATTGTCATAATAATGAAAACATCCATCTACACCTGAATCTTTCAAATTTTTGGATGCTTTTCTCGTAATCTCCAAATTTGGCAAGAAAAAACTTAAAAAGCCATAATTCTCTTCGCCACCTTCAGGAACAGTTCTAAAAGTAAGTTCCGGAATTACAGCAAGCGCTTCTCTAATTATGCTATAATTTTTTTTCTGAATAGCCAAAAAATCATCCAATCGTCGTACCTGAGCCAATCCCACAGCAGCATGCAATTCTGAAATCCTGAAGTTGTAGCCCATAAATGGATGCCCTTCCGCTCCCCTGTCGTTTCCTAAATGGTCATGGCCATGATCAGAATAATGATCGGCATGCTTATAATAATCGGGATTGTTTGTAATCACTGCACCACCTTCCCCACAAGTAATGGTTTTTACAAAGTCAAATGAAAAACATCCCAAATCACCAACGCTGCCCAATGGTTTTCCTTTATAAGTACCACCTATAGCTTGGCAAGCATCTTCAATAAGAAGAAGTTTATGCTCATCGCAAATAGCTTGAAGCGTTTCCATATCACCCATACTCCCGCACATATGTACAACCATCACGGCTTTGGTTTTGGATGAAATCGCCTTCTCAACCGCTTTCGGATCTAAAGTTAACGTATCATCGATATCAACCAAAATAGGGATTGCACCCAACATCATAATAGCTTCAAAACTGGCTACAAATGTAAATGACGGCATAATAACTTCATCTCCTGCTCCAATTCCTGCAGCCGCCAAGGCTACCGAAACTGCTGCTGTTCCACTCGATACCAATTGCACGTGGTTAGTTTTAAATGTGGTTTGCAATTCGTTCTCCAACTCCTTGGCTTTCCAATGGCCATTACGCATACCATCAAAACCATAGCGCATTAATACGCCACTTTCCAACACATCGTTGACCTCTTTGCGTTCAGCACTTCCAAATAATTCAAATCCTGGCATATCTATTAAATTTTTTAAGTAAAATTAAAAATTAAGTTATTAAATTTCCAAAACGGCATCGTTCAACTTCTTTCTCACTTTTTTGAATCCCGAGAACATATCATCTTCAGATCTGTAGCCCACAGGCAATAACAAAATAGATTTAAGACCTTTTTGCTTTAAATCTAAAATTTTATCAAACTCTGACCTGTCAAAACCTTCCATCGGACATGAATCAATGCGCTCCACCGCGCAAACCGTCATCAAGTTACCAATGGTGATATAAAGCTGATTGATGGACCATTCTTGTTGTTCAGCCTGAGTCATCTCCTTCATTCGCTGCTTAAGATCATTTCTATAAGGTTCTAGAATAGTTTCTGGTGTTTGCCTTAAATTAATCAAATTATCATATAAGGCATCAATGTCCTCGGATTTGATGTGATCTTTAATGCAAAGCACTATCAAGTGTGAAGAATCAACAATTTGCCTCTGATTATATGCTGCCTTCAACAACTTATTCCTTAGGTTTTCATTTTTTATAATAAGCATAGAGATCGTCTGCAAACCAAATGAAGTTGCTGTTAAATTAAAGGCCTGCTTTAATATATGCAGCTTTTCATCAGTAAGCGTTTTATTAGGGTCGAATTTTTTAGTGGCATAGCGCCATTTTAAACTTTCTATAATACTCATGGTTTTCAATTTGTAAACTGCTACAAAAATAAGAGATGCAAATGGCAATTTCAGGACATTTCAATTAATAAATTCTATGGCTAAATTAATTTTAAAAAAAAGTTTCATTTTACTTGAAAAAAGTAAAAAAGGTTTCTATATTTGCAGCCGCATTCAGGGCATACCTGATGAGACCAAACACTGGAGAAATGGCAGAGCGGTCGAATGCGGCAGTCTTGAAAACTGTTGAGGGTCACACCTCCGGGGGTTCGAATCCCTCTTTCTCCGCTGTAATAAACCGTAAACACTTCTAAATAAAAGGTTTACGGTTTTTTTATTTATAAATTTGTACGATTAATGTACGGTAGGATATTTTTAACCTCAACTTTCAATAAAATATCTATTTTCAGAATAGGAAGTAAATTCCGTATCTTTGAAATTGTTTACACGTTGCCTGTGTAACATTTGAACAAAAAAGAGGGTTTCCGTAATGGTTGCCCTTTTTTGCTTAATAAGGAAATTGTAAATGTGTTCAAGTGGAATACTTTGTAAAATAATAGATGTTTCAAATAAAAAAAACCCCAATACTCCATCGCTGAAATACTGGGGAAACAAAATCAAAATGAAACCTAAACCTTTTTATTTATGCGCTAAATATCTTTCGTGGCGTTCTGCTGCCTGATAAATACCGTGAGGGCTATATTCTGCTTTGCCGTGGGCGAAATCTACCAAATCGTTACAATTAGAAATATCCTTGTACGCACCATCTTTTAAAAAACCCTGATCTTTTCCCTCTTGGACAATCGCCATCAACTTATTGGCATACTCATACGCTTTAACTTCTTCCTTGGTGCGAGTGTACATTGTAAACCTTTCTTCGTTAGCTTCGTACCATTCTGGCTTAATCTTTACTTTGCCGTCCTCAAAATAAAAATCTTTATTAAACTCTCGCAATGAATCTGCATAAGTCAACGGGGCAACGTTAATGCCCATTAATTCAAAATTGCGTTCCTCAGGTGCATCTGGAAATGGAAAGTCTTTTCTAAACCTGTTCAATATGGCTTCTCTACTGTTAACCTCACTTGGTTCAATGTTATGTTTTTCAAGGAATGAAAGTACTGGGCGAATGCGCTCTTCCAATACTTTTAATCGTTGCTCCTTATCGGCTTTACTACTGCCTAATCCGTTGGCCATAATGCCTAATTTAATCTTCTCAATCATAATGGTATATTTCTATTTTATTGTTTTTATGTACTATTGTAGTTGCTGAAATCTCTGGGTAAATTTCCCTCTGAAATCGAGCATGAAACATTTGTTTGCTCGGTGCTTTTGCCAATTCCCTGGCAATGCTCTTTTGAAATGTTTCGCTTAGTTCGTATAACATCTTATTTATTTTA
>NZ_DATJCY010000079.1:0-28447 GCF_035577925.1 Gelidibacter sp.
ATCTCCAGCTTTTAGCGCACGGCGTTCGGCAGTACTCAATAAGTTTTCTAAAGCGGTAATGCTCAATCGGGCACTCACGCCACTTTTGGCATCAACATAATCGCTGTCTCTAGCTTCAAAAACGATTTGTTCCAATAAATCTCTTGCCAAATCTGGAACGTTGACCATCTGTTTTTGACTTTCAACAACTCTGGCCTCTTGCCCTGTTATCAGTCGTGCGGTTTCGATATCTATGGGATAATGCGTTAAAATTTGGGATCCAATTCTGTCTTTTAAGGGCGTTACAATACTTCCCCTGTTGGTATAATCTTCAGGATTGGCCGTAAATAGAAACTGGATATCCAAGGGCAATCTCAACTTAAATCCTCGAATTTGAATATCGCCTTCCTGTAAGATATTGAACAATGCCACCTGAATTCTCGCCTGTAAATCGGGCAATTCATTAATGACAAAAATACAGCGGTTGGCGCGCGGAATCATCCCATAATGTATGACGCGATCATCGGCATAACTCAATTTCAAATTTGCGGCTTTAATCGGATCCACATCACCTATAAGATCGGCGACGGTAACGTCGGGTGTGGCCAGTTTTTCGGCAAAACGTTCACTTCGGTGCAACCAATAAATAGGGGTTTCGTCACCTTTTTCCCTGATTAATTCTTTAGCATATTTGGAAATTGGATGCAACGGATCATCATTAATTTCCGAACCTTCGACTACCGGAATATAGTCATCCAAAAGATTGAGCATCAACCGCGCTAACCGGGTTTTGGCCTGTCCGCGCAATCCCAACAAATTAATATTATGGCGTGATAAAATAGCGCGTTCCAACTCTGGGATCACCGTGTTTTCATAACCATGAACGCCTTCAAAAGTGGTTTCTTTATTCCTTATTTTTTGAATCAGATTATCACGCAATTCGTCTTTAATCGATTTGCTTTGATATCCTGCGCTTTTAAGTGCGCCTAATGTTTTTATAGTTTCAATTTTCATGTTTTCTTTCCTAAATTCTATTTTTGAAGTTCCATACTTCTACCTCCAAAAAACCATAATCTAACTTCTATTTAACTTCCCCTAATTCGCTTTTTTCGATTCGTCTCATAATCTTCAAAAATCATTTCACCCAAACCTTTGAGTCCGGTATAAAATGCCTTTCCTTGATTGGCTTGGGTAAATTCACGTACAAACTGCATTAAATACGGATCTTGTGCGATCATAAACGTCGTAATCGGAATGTGCAAACGGCGCGCCTGCTGGGCCATAACGTAGCACTTGTTTATGATATACGGATTTAAACCTACACTGTCCTTATAATATTGACCGTCCGGAAGTCGTAAACAACTGGGTTTGCCATCGGTAATCATAAAAATCTGCTTGTTGGTATTTCGCTTTCTTCGCAATAAATCCATGGCCAATTCCAGTCCTGCAACGGTATTGGTGTGGTAAGGTCCTACTTTAAGATATGGCAAATCCCTAATTTCTATTTGCCAGGCATCATTTCCAAAAACAATAATATCTAACGTATCTTTAGGATACCTCGTGGTGATCAGTTCGGATAATGCCATGGCTACTTTTTTTGCGGGAGTGATCCGGTCTTCTCCATATAAAATCATACTATGGCTGATATCGATCATCAAAACCGTACTCATTTGTGATTTGTGTAAGGTTTCCTCAACTACCAAATCATCTTCAGACAACTTAAAATCACCAATGCCATGATTGATCTGGGCGTTTTTCAAACTTTGGGTCATGGACACTTTATCTAACGCATCGCCAAACTGATACTCCCTGAAATCGCCGGTATGTTCATCTCCAATACCAGGACTTTTACTCTTGTGATTGCCTTGTCCGCTACGTTTAATTTGTCCAAAAATCTGGTCAAGTGCCTGTTGTCTGATGGCACGTTCGGTTTTTGCGGTAATGGAAAGACCTCCTTTTCCATCGGGATCGATTTCTTCCTTTAAATAACCTTTCTGCTTAAGATCTTCAATAAAATCATCAATAGTATAATCAGGTGTGGTTAATTTATATTCCTTGTCCAATTCGCGCAGCCAATCAATAGCCTCGTCAAAATCGCCAGAAGTATGAGTAATCAACTCCTTAAAAATCTCGAAAAGCTTGTCAAAAGGCGATTGAAACGGCGCTTCGTAGGTTTTGAAGATAAAACCTTTTCGTTTTGGGTTTTTATTTGTCATAGCGTCATAAAAATACAACTTTTTGCGCGACGCATTCAATCTATTAACATCAATTTTATGAATTGCGTCATCAACCTTAACCTCATTAAAACAAACCACCAAAACAAAAAGAACATAATCATTGATTTAAAAAACCAAATCAATAAATTAGATTACAAAGTTATCGTTTTATGAACTTAAAATTATTTTATGTAAGTGGCCAAACATCAAATTCACCTACTGCACCCGCTCCAACTCATGCACGCTTTCAATTCTAATCATTTTGCCTTTTGTAGAGATCAATCCTTCTTTTTTAAACTGGGACAAAATCCTAATGGTCGATTCGGTGGCAGTTCCGATAATACTGGCATAATCTTCGCGCAGTAAATTGGCTGATAAAAATCCGTCGTGGTTAACGCCAAAAGTCTTGCCAACATAAATCAAGGTTTCAGCAAGCCGCTGTCTTACGGTTTTTTGTGCCATGTTGATCAAACCGTCTTCCGCTTCGCGTAAATCTTGTGCTAAATTTTGTAGCACATCAAACGAAAATTCCTGATTGGATTTTATACTGTTTAAAATTTGATCTTTAGGTATAAAACAGAGTTCTATATCATTTACGGCCACAGCGCTTAAATGGGTGCGTTCGCCACTAATAATTGAGCGCTGACCAATTAAATTGCCCTTTCCCATTAATTTAACCGTATGATCCTTGCCGTTGGCACTGAGTTTGCTCATTTTACAAATTCCTTCCCTAACACAATACACCCCATTCAACATTTCATTTTCATTAAAAATGACATCACCTTTTTTATAGTACAAGGTTCTCTTGCAAACCGTAACTTTTCGGAGTTCCTCCTTGGTTAAAGTCTTCATTGAATTCAACTGACGTGCAATACATTGTTCACATCTTGCCATACCTTAAATATTGACTTGCAAAAGTACAGAAAACATGACAAATATCATAGTTTGGGCCACATTCATTTAGTACCTTTGCACCCGGGTATATTTAGAGCATATTTATGAAATCATCAACTTGTTTTCATTGCGGAGATGCAGTGGGGTCGTCTGAAATTTTATATGACGACAAATCATTTTGCTGTCAAGGTTGTAAAACGGTTTACGAAATATTTTCAGAGAATGACCTGACTTGCTATTATGATCTTCAATCGGCACCAGGAACCACTCCAAAAGACATTCAAGGAAAATATGACTTTCTTTCCCAACAGAAAATCATTGACAAATTGGTTGAATTTGACGATGGAAAATCGCAAATCGCCACACTTTATATTCCACAAATACATTGTAGTTCTTGCATATGGATTCTTGAGAACCTCAATAAACTAAACGCACATATCTCATCCTCGCAAGTTGATTTTGGTAAAAAAACCGTTCGAGTGCAATTCAATTCACAGGACTACAGTTTAAAGGAAACTGTCATTCTGCTAAGCTCCATCGGCTATGAACCTTACATCAGTTTGGAAGATTTTTCGACCGGAAAATCGCATGTCAACAGGTCGTTGATCTATAAATTGGCCATCGCCGGCTTTGCCTTTGGAAATGTCATGTTCCTTTCTTTTCCTGAATATTTTGACGTTGGCGAATATTGGCTGGAACAGTACAAACATTTTTTTAGATGGTTGATGTTTGCGTTTTCACTGCCAGTCGTGTTTTATTCCTCACAAGATTATTACATTTCAGCGTACAAAGGACTGCGTGCCAAAACCTTGAATATTGACGTGCCACTTGCATTGGGAATTATCGTCTTATTTCTACGAAGCACATTTGACATTATATTTGATCATGGTTCTGGGTTTTTTGATAGCTTAACCGGATTACTGTTTTTCTTGTTACTAGGAAAATTTTTTCAACAAAGAACTTATTCGTTTTTATCTTTTGAACGCGACTACAAATCTTATTTCCCTATTGCAATCACCAAAATATCAGCGGATCAAACCGAACATCCCATTCAGGTTTATGACATCAAAAAAGGCGATCGATTACTGATTAGAAACGAAGAATTGATCCCTGTTGATGGCATTCTCATTAAAGGAAAAGCACGGATAGACTATAGTTTTGTGACTGGAGAATCTGAACCCCTGAGTAAAATATCGGGAGATAAACTGTTTGCTGGTGGCAAACAATGCTCCGGAAGCATTGAAATGGAAGCTTTAAAGAGTGTTGAACAAAGTTACTTGACACAACTATGGAGCAATGACGTGTTTAATAAAGTTAAAGAAGACAGTTTTACGACATTGACCAATTTAATCAGTAAACGCTTTACGATTGTTATCTTAAGCATTGCTTTTATTTCTACAGCATTTTGGCTGTTTGTAGATTCGAGCAAAGCCATGAATGTTTTTACTTCGGTTTTAATTATTGCCTGTCCTTGTGCGATTGCTTTGGCAGCCCCTTTTACACTGGGCAACATGCTTCGCATCTTTGGGAGACATAAATTTTATCTAAAAAATGCAACGGTCATTGAGCAATTGGCTGCCATTGATACGATTATTTTTGACAAAACCGGAACCATTACCTCCAACAAAAAGAGCACGGCCACTTATGAAGGAAATACACTTTCTCAATCCGAAGAAATTTTACTAAAAAACACCTTAAGAGGCTCCAACCATCCTTTAAGCAGAACATTGTATGACCTGCTGGATGAAAACGACATCATTACACTCGACGAATTTGAAGAGCATTTGGGACTGGGCATTGAAGGGGTGCACCAACAAGATAGCATCAAAATTGGATCGGCAACATTTGTAGGAAAAACTAATGAGGTTGCTGTTTTAAATACTTCGGTCCACATTAGCACCAACAATTCGTACAAAGGGAAATTCACTTTTTACAACAGCTACAGGAGCGGTTTATCGCAGTTGTTTAATAAACTTAAAAAGCATTATGACCTTGCCATCCTTTCGGGAGACAATGAAGGCGAAATGGAAAATTTAAGAAAATTGCTCCCTGCACGAACAAAATTGCTTTTCAATCAAAAACCGGATGATAAATTAGAGTATATCAAACATCATCAAACCGAAGGTGCCAAAGTGTTGATGATTGGCGACGGACTTAATGATGCGGGAGCTTTGGCACAAAGTAATGTGGGTATTGCAATTTCAGAAAACGTCAATGTTTTTTCGCCAGCTTGTGATGCTATTTTGGATGCCGAAAAGCTCAATAGTTTAAGTGATTTCATGAAATTATCGAAGTCGGCCATTAAAATTGTAAAATGGAGCTTCGTACTTTCTTTTATGTATAATATAATTGGCGTATCTTTTGCCATAACTGGACACTTAGAACCCGTAGTTGCAGCAATTCTGATGCCTTTGAGTTCTATTAGCATTGTGGTTTTTACGACGATTGCTACAAATTGGGTCTCACGACGGATAAAATGAGTATTCTTAATATGATTTTATATAATTTAGAACGATTCTTATTAGTACGGAAAACGAAAAAACATGACAAATGTCATATAATAATAAAAGTGCCAAACGTATTTTTGAACCATAACTTCAATTAGGTATGAGTGTTATATATTTATTACTAAGTCTTAGTATATTAGTAGCTATTGTTTTTTTCGCAGCTTTTGTTTTTGCTGTGAGAAACGGACAATATGACGATAGCTATACCCCATCGGTACGTATGCTTTTTGAAGATGAATTAGTGTCAGAAAAATCTAAAACGACAAAAACATCAAAACTAACTAATCAAGATTAATTTTTTTATTATGGAAATGCAGCAATTTTATTACGATAACAAAATCGTCAAAAAATTCGTTTACGCCACCTTGTTTTGGGGTGTAATAGGCATGGTTGTTGGGCTATTTTTAGCCTTTCTGTTTCTTTTCCCAAACCTTACCGATGGTATTTCCTGGTTGAGTTTTGGAAGGTTGAGACCGTTACATACCAATGCCGTTATTTTTGCCTTTGTGGGTAACGCCATCTTTGCAGGGGTGTATTATTCCACACAACGATTACTTAAGGCCAGAATGTACAGCGACACCTTGAGCAACATCAACTTTTGGGGTTGGCAATTAATTATTGTTGCTGCTGCAATTACGCTTCCACTAGGGCTTTCAACGTCAAAAGAATATGCTGAATTGGAGTGGCCTATTGACCTTATGATTGCTATTGTATGGGTTGTTTTTGGTTGGAACCTCATCGCTACGATGCTGGTACGAAGACAACGCCATCTTTATGTGGCCATTTGGTTTTACCTTGCGACTTTTGTTACCGTTGCCGTCCTTCATATTTTTAATAGTTTGGCATTGCCAGTAAATGCATTTAAAAGTTATTCGGTGTATGCCGGTGTCCAAGATGCCTTGGTACAATGGTGGTACGGCCATAATGCGGTGGCGTTTTTCTTAACAACGCCATTTTTAGGTTTGATGTATTATTTTGTCCCTAAAGCTGCAAACCGTCCTGTTTATTCGTATCGACTTTCCATCGTTCACTTTTGGTCCTTGATATTTATTTATATCTGGGCAGGACCGCACCACTTATTATATACGGCACTACCAGAATGGGCACAAAACTTAGGTGTTGCATTTTCGGTAATGTTATTGATGCCGTCTTGGGGAGGGATGATCAACGGACTTTTAACACTACGTGGTGCTTGGGACAAAGTTAGGACCGACCCTGTTTTAAAGTTCATGGTCGTTGCTATTACCGGATACGGAATGGCCACTTTTGAAGGTCCAATGTTATCATTGAAAAACGTTAACGCCATTGCGCATTTTACCGACTGGATTATTGCGCACGTACACGTAGGAGCCTTAGCTTGGAACGGATTCTTGGCATTTGGTATGATCTACTGGTTAATGCCACGCTTAACAAAATCAAAATTATATTCTGTTGGTTTGGCCAATTTCCATTTCTGGATTGGTACTTTAGGAATCATCATGTATGCCCTACCATTATATGTTGCCGGTTTTACACAAGCAAGTATGTGGAAACAGTTTAATCCAGACGGATCACTCGTTTATGGTAACTTCCTAGAAACAGTTACGGAAATCATGCCAATGTACTGGATGCGTGCTATAGGAGGTACACTATTTATTATAGGTATTTTGGTGATGGTCTATAACGTTTACCAAACCGTAAGACAAGGTAGCGCTGTAACCGACGAATTGGCCGAAGCACCTGCTCTGCAACGTGTTTCAAAACGACGTATTGCTGGCGAACACTGGCACAGCTGGTTGGAGCGCAGACCGGTTCAGTTAACTATTGGTGCAACGATTGCCATCCTTATTGGAGGTATTGTACAGATTGTACCAACCATCATGGTAAAATCGAATATTCCAACCATAACAAGCGTAAAACCTTATACTCCTCTAGAACTAGAAGGTAGAGATTTATATATTCGTGAAGGTTGTGTGGGTTGCCACTCGCAAATGGTAAGACCATTTAGAGATGAAGTAGAACGTTATGGTGAATTTTCTAAAGCTGGCGAATTTGTTTACGACCATCCATTCCTTTGGGGAAGTAAACGTACAGGTCCGGATTTACACCGAATTGGTGGAAAATATTCTGACAGCTGGCACTTTAACCACATGTATGATCCACAAAGTACATCATCCGGATCTATTATGCCAGGTTATAAATGGCTCATTACTTCCGAATTGGATAAATCCCATACCGAAACTAAAATGAAAACCATGGTTACCTTAGGTGTACCTTATACGGAAGAAGATATTGCCAATGCACAGCAAAGTATGCTCGAGCAGGGCACCAAAATTGAAGAAAACCTTTATTCTGATCCTGATTTCGTAGAATCTTACGAAAATGACAAGAAAAGTGGTGGTGATAATTTTGTTGAAATGCGAAACCGAGAAATTGTAGCCATGATTGCCTATTTACAACGACTTGGCACAGATATTAAAGTACAAGATCTACAAACGACGCAAAACTAACGATTATGTTAAAATTTGTAAAAAACCATATGGACAGCATATCGGGTATAGAAATATACCCGATCATCTCCTTGCTCATCTTTTTCATTTTTTTTGTAGCCCTATTCTGGTGGGTATTTACCGCCAAAAAAGACTATATCGATAGAATGAGCGAAATTCCTTTAGACAACCAAAACGACACACAATTATGAGAAATTTAATTCCATCATATGTCAGAGTACCTCTGATATTCTTTATCATCTGGGGACTTATCGAATTTTTTGTGGGCAACGGCCATGAACCAGCGTTTATGAACAACCCCATGATCCTCTTATTTCTAGCTTTGGTATTATTGCTGATCATAGCGATAGAAGCAATTATTGTTACCCTAGAAAACATCATGTTCCAAAGCTTGGATGAAACTGCAAAAGCCAAATACTTAGCTTCAAAAAACTCAAGCTCAAAAATCAACGCTTGGATCAAGAAAACATATGTCAAAATGCTGGGATCCAAACCTATTGAAAAAGAAGGGGAGATTATTCTTGATCACGAATATGACGGCATCAAAGAACTGGATAACGATCTTCCACCATGGTGGCGTTATGGTTTTTATGCTTCTATTGTTTTTGCATTTGTCTACTTGGCACGTTACCACGTTTTTAATGGCGACAACCAATATGACGAATTGGAAACAACTTTAGAACTTGCCAAACTTGAATTGGAAGAATACAAAAAGAATGCAAAAGATCTGGTCGATTTTGAATCTGTAACAGCCCTGACCGATCCCGCCGACTTGGCCAAAGGTAAAGCTATTTATGAAGCCAATTGCGTGGCTTGCCACATGGCTGATGGTGGTGGCGGTATTGGACCAAACTTAACCGACCAACATTGGATTTTGGGTGGGGGTATCAAAAATATTTTCCATACCGTAAGTGAAGGTGGACGAAGTGGAAAAGGAATGATTGCCTGGAAACAAATGTTAAAGCCAATTGAAATGGCTCAAGTATCCAGTTATATCTTGACCTTTGAAGGAACAACTCCAGAGAAACCAAAAGAAGCTGAAGGCGATATCTGGGTAGATAACTGAAAACAATAAAAACCTTTCAAAAAAAGATTTCAATCATAAGATTTCTCTTTATAAAAAACTGAACTAATCCCAAGGATAGATCGAAAAACACAAAATTGTGACAACACCAGACAACGAAAGCTTTAGAGATACCATAGGAACACTTACCGAAGACGGTTCGCGTAAATGGGTATTTCCAAAAAAACCAAGTGGCAAATTCTACGATTACCGTAAATGGGTAAGCTATGTACTATTGGCATTTTTCTTGTTGGCACCGTTTGTTAAGATCAATGGCAATCAGTTTTTGATGTTTAACATCTTAGAACGACGCTTTAATATCTTCGGATTTCCTTTTTGGCCCCAAGATTTTTATCTTTTCGTTCTTTCAATGCTCATTGGCGTTATTTTTATCGCCCTTTTTACAGTTGCCTTTGGACGAATTTTCTGCGGATGGATTTGTCCGCAAACCATTTTCATGGAAATGGTATTCAGGCGCATCGAATATTGGATTGATGGCGATCGTGGGGCCCAAATGCGTTTGGACAGACAAGAATGGAATGCCGAGAAAATTAGAAAAAGAGCATTAAAATGGTCCGTTTTCTTGTTAATTTCATTCATCATTGCCAATGTTTTTTTAGCTTATCTCATTGGCTCAGATAAAGTTATCCAATATGTTTTAGACGGTCCATTCGACCATTTAGGCACGTTCTTTCCATTGTTGATTTTTACGGCTGTGTTTTACTTTGTATTTGCATGGTTTAGAGAACAAGTATGCATTATTGCCTGTCCTTATGGCCGACTTCAAGGGGTATTGCTCGACAATAAATCTATCGTAGTAGCTTACGATCATAAACGTGGCGAAGGTGAAAATGGCAGAAAAAAATTTCGAAAAGGTGAAGACCGTCAAGCACTAGGTTTTGGCGATTGTATTGATTGTTTTCAATGTGTCAATGTTTGTCCAACAGGAATTGACATTCGCAACGGCACCCAATTGGAATGTGTCAATTGTACCGCATGTATTGATGAGTGCGACCATATTATGGAAAGTATCAATTTGCCAAAAGGTTTGATCCGATATGCAAGCGAAGAAAATATTGAACTTAAGAAAAAGTTTGAATTTACACCAAGACTTAAAGGCTACAGTGCGGTATTAATTATCCTAACAGGAATTTTGTTGGGTATGCTCTTACTGAGAAATGATGTTGAAGCCCGAATTTTAAGATTGCCAGGACAATTGTACGAGCACAAGGACAACAACATCATCAGCAATGTATTTACTTATAAATTGATCAACAAAACCACCAATGATATTGAAGAAGTAAGCTTTAAACTTCGAAAAAACAATGGCGAGATTAAAATGGTTTCTAGTGAAAAAACATTCATAGTACCTGCCCAAGGCCTTGCAGAAGGCACCTTGTTTATTGAATTGCCACAAAAAGAATTGAGTGGTGACAAGAATAAATTAATGATTGAAGTGTATAGTGGCGACAATTTAATTGAAACCACTACAGTCAACTTTTTAGGACCAAGAAGTTATAATTAACCAATAACCTTAAAGTTGCTTCCGATAGCTCTCGGAAAAAGTTGAGAATTAATAAAGATTGATGAAATTTCTGAATGTACAGGAATTTAATAAACTAAAAAATGGAGATTCCCGCATTGCGGGAATGGGATATTATGAAATTTAATTGGGGAACTGGAATCGTATTAGCGTTTATAAGTTTTATATCTTTTATACTGTACTTTGTCATTAGTATGAGTACCAATAAAAAGATTGAATCTGACCTTGTAACTGAAGACTATTATGGTCAGGAATTAGAATTTCAAAATGACCTTACAAAATTAAAAAATGCACAAGCGTTAAAACATAATATAACATGGCAACGTACCGAAGAAGGATTGGTCCTTACCTTTCCGGAAGATATGGAGCCATCGGGCATTACCGGTAACGTGTTCCTTTATAGACCATCTAATAAACAACTAGACTTTGAAAGTTCCATTTCATTGTCTGAACATAATTTGCTCATACCTGACAAACGTTTGTTAGATGGTCGCTGGAACATAAAAGTAGATTGGCAATATAAAGGAAATTCATTTGTCTACAAAAAAGAAATAGTCTATTAAATGCTTTGGTCTGCTATCATATTTGGCCTTTTGGGAAGTTTTCATTGCGTAGGCATGTGTGGCCCAATAGCTTTTATGCTTCCAGTGGATCGAAGCAATACTTCCAGAAAATTAATCCAGATTTTTACCTACCACTTTGGACGACTGGTAGCCTACAGCATGATTGGATTGGTTTTTGGCGTTGTTGGAAAAGGCCTATATATTTTTGGTCTGCAACAACAACTTTCCATCACAATGGGCATTTTAATGATTGCCGTTGTACTAATTCCTACAAAGATTTTTAATAAATACAACTTTTCAAAACCTATTTACAAAATCATTTCTAAAGTAAAATCATCTTTAGGGCAAGCTTTGAAAAAAAAAACACCCGATACTTTTTTAACCATCGGGTTTCTTAATGGTTTCCTTCCATGTGGTCTTGTTTACATGGCCGTTTTTGCGTCTTTAGCCATGGGCAGTGCTTTTAAAAGTAGTCTGTATATGGTATTATTTGGCATTGGCACCATTCCTTTGATGACCACAGCCATCTACCTCGGTAAGTTCTTAAATGCTACCGTAAAGCAGCGCATTCAAAAAGCCATCCCAATATTTGTCATAATAATTGGATTATTATTTATTTTAAGAGGAATGGGACTAGGAATTCCGTATCTTTCCCCAGAACCTGTTGTAGAAATGGCAACAGGAGTGATAGATTGCTAAACAACTATTAATTTTAACAAAAACATAACTTATTTTAATACGGATAATTTTGTCCTAATTAGAATATTCACTTATATTTGTCTAACTAAATTTAATCATATGTTCTCTAAAGCTTGCGAATACGGTATTAAAGCATCAATCTATATAGCTGCAAATTCTTATGATGGTGTACGCGTTAGCCTGAAGGAAATTGCTAAAGAGATTAATTCTCCAGAGGCCTTTACAGCAAAAATTTTGCAAGACTTAGTAAGAAACAAACTGATTAATTCTGTAAAAGGAGCATATGGCGGCTTTGAAATTGAGAAAGAAAAAATTTCATCCATCAAGCTCTCACAAATTGTAAACGCTATTGATGGTGATAGCATTTATCAAGGCTGTGGATTGGGATTGGATGTGTGCGATGCTAATCATCCTTGTCCGGTGCACGATCAGTTTAAAAACATTAGAAACGAATTGAGATATATGTTGGAACATACAAATCTTGAACAATTGGCTTTGGACATTAAATCTGGAGCTTCATTCTTAAAAATATAAAAAATTTGATCTTAAATAGGATAAAAATGTCCGAAATAACTATTGTCTAATTTAATAATGACCCAAAAAAACCTTAATTAAAAAAGGACGGGATAAATTTTATGGAAACATTACATAAGGATTCACAAAAACACATCGGTCAGTTTGTAGCCGAAGATTTCAGAACAGCTGCAGTATTTTCAAGTTATGGTATTGATTTTTGTTGCAAAGGGGAAAGATCAATTGAAGAAGTCTGCACCAAAAACAATATAGAAATAGATGAGTTGTTGGGCAAACTCCATCAAGTCCAATCATCAAGCACCGAACAATCTATTGATTACAGATCGTGGCCACTAGATTTATTGGCAGAATATATAGAAAAGAAACACCACCGCTATGTGGAAGAAAAAACACCGGTTTTACGCCAATTTCTGGATAAGCTATGCAAAGTACATGGACAAAGACATCCAGAGCTTTTAGAAATAACAACACTTTTTATAGGTTGTGCAAAAGATATGGCAGCGCACATGAAAAAAGAAGAACTCATCCTCTTCCCTTTCATTAAACGCATGGTTAAAGCAAAAATGGAAGGTACGAGCATTGCATCGCCACAATTTGCAACCGTTGAAAATCCAATTGCCCTAATGAAACATGATCACGAGGCTGAAGGTGATCGCTTTAGAAAAATTGTAGAATTGACCGACAACTACACGCCTCCAGCTGATGCCTGTAATACATACAGAGTCACTTTTGCAATGTTAGAAGAGTTTGAAAAGGATTTACACCTTCATATCCATTTAGAAAATAACATACTGTTTCCGGAAGCGATTAAATTAGAAAAAACGCTTCACTAATATTTTGTTTTGATTGTTGAAGTGACACTTCCCATTCGTTATCCACAACTTGAATTGTATTTAGATCTTTTTACAAAGAGCAATACAAGATAAAAGTTAGATGATTTTGGGAAGTGTTCTTTTTAAAGATAAATCAACACCAATCTTTAGCTCATTATCACCAAGATTTAACTACTGTCATTGCTAAAAAAATATGTGATAAACTTTCTTTGTACTTCCTCACTACCTTCTTTTACATCGCGACTATTATTTGACTGTTAATTTTTTAAATTTGTCATTAGGTTAGTAAACTCAACATAAATGCAAAAAAAACTCCTTCTCGTATGTCTTATCAATTTTTTGATCGCCTCCCTTATGGGGTTGATGTTACGATACGCTTTTGCACTACCGCTCCATGAGTACATAAAACCGGTTCCCCTTCAATTTAGAAATGTTATGCATGCGCATTCGCATGGTGCCGTACTTGGTTGGGTATATCTTATGCTATACCTTTTTATAGTACATTATTTTATTCCTGAAAAAAAACCTATTTACAACCGCTTATTTTGGCTAACCGAAATTGCAGTAATTGGTATGATGCTCAGTTTTCCTTTTCAAGGCTACGCTGCCGTTTCTATAAGTTTTTCAACTTTGCACATTATTTGTAGTTATTATTTTATCATATTGATCTGGAGAAACCATAAAATAGAATCCAAGCCAATCCAATTATTACTTAAAGCAGCTTTAATATTCATGTTCATTTCCACCATGGGCATTTGGCTATTAGGCCCTGCAGCGGCCATGTTGGGAATCGAATCGGCATTTTTTCAAATATCAATCCAATTATTTTTGCACTTCCAGTTTAATGGATGGTTTTTATTTGCTGTTTTGGCATTGTTTTTACGACATTTTCCTATTCAAAATCCAAAAGATTTCAATATTTTCTTCAAAACTTTAATTGGAGCAACAGTATTAACATTTGCGCTACCCGTCAATTGGTTTGCTCCTCACCCATCCATGTCTTGGATTAATTCGGCAGGTGTCATACTGCAATTGGTGGCAGGCTATTATTTTATACAATTGTTACGCCCGCATTGGTCAAAATTTTGGAAAAACTCAATGCCGTTGACCAAATGGGCATATGGGATTGCACTTATTTCTTTCATTTTAAAAATTGTATTGCAATCGAGCACCATCATCCCTGAAGTATCAAGAATGGCGTTCCAATACCATAATTTTGTCATTGGTTTTATCCATCTGGTCATGCTAGGTCTTATTACAGGATTCTTATTCGCATTTCTTTTGGAATCGACCTTACCTACTTTAAAAAACAAGATGTTAGCCATTGGAATTTATAGTTTTACGATTGGTTTTTTAGCCACCGAACTTATTCTTGTCGTTCAAGGTTTTGCTTATTACTTAGGTATCGGAATAATTCCTAATTACTATATGCTCTTATTTTTATTCAGCATTCTCCTGCCTTTGGGCGTTTTACTTATATTTTTATCTTATTTAAATCATGACACAAAAACCTTTAAAACGACATAAAGCACTTCAACCTTTTAGTAGAGAACACCACCATGGATTATTACTGTCATGGAAAATTAGAAGTGGCCTCAGTAAAAACATTGAATTAGAGCGCATTAAAACTTATGCCGATTGGTTTTTTATAAATCAATTGGTGCCACATTTTGAACTTGAAGAAAAATACATATTTCCACTTTTAGATTCAGATCACGAACTGATAAAACGTGCCTTGGCCGAACACCGTCGTTTGACACGTTTATTTGCAGACACCAAAAACATTGAAAAATCCTTGCATAAAATTGAGGAAGAACTAGAACAACACATTCGTTTTGAGGAGCGTATTCTTTTTCCCGAAATTCAAAAAAATGCTACTGATGAGCAATTGGCACTCATAGAAAACGTTCATGGCGACCATCTGTTTGATGACAATTTGGAGGACGAATTCTGGAAATAACCATTGAACGCATTTCATGGCTAACATTACTTAAATTTACTTCATAAAATCCTATTACTTAATATAGAATAAATGACGTATTGATATAAAAATTACGTCCTTTTCTCGAAATATTGTTCCAATCGGCAAAACTTGAATAATTAGTATCCAAAATATTTTCTATACCATATTTAAAAACCAATCGATGATTGGAAATGTTCAACTCATTTCCAAGATTTACATTTAACACAGCATATGATGGTGTTTCATCTTCACCATAAAAACTGCCATATTGACTCTGATTACCATTGCCCTCCAATTGAACAGCTACATTGAATTTTGGTATAGAATAACTTATTTCTGCCAAATATGAAAACGGTTTTATCAATGGTAAATTCTCACTATTACTGCCTTTTCCATAATTATAACCAAGCGTAGCATTAACCGACAAAGCGTTTGAAAGCTTATAAGACGTATTGAGATAGACGTCAAAAATACGTGCATAGGAAAGCGCATCATAAACGCGTACACCATTGGCACCAATCGTCATGGGACGCAATGTTTCATCTATTGTTCCAATAATATAATCCATAACATAAAAATAGGAGGTTTCCATTCCTATATGAAAATTGCCACTATGGTAATTGGCCTTAACATTAGTTTCAAATGATTTTTCATTCTTTAAAGTCGGATTTCCGATATAATCATAATTATCAAAACTATTGAACAAGAAAAAACCATACCCCTCACTTACTGAAGGTGCTCTTTGTCCATATCCAAAACCAAAATTGATATCATATTTATTATGTCGAAGTTGATAATTGGCATTAAAACTCGATAAAAACCTATTTTTTGTAGCTTCAATTTCAGGATAAAAAATTTGAAAACTTTCCAAACCTGTCAGAAGAGCAATTTTATTTTGATGAAAACCCAATCGTGCAGAAGTAGTAAGTGTTTCATTTTCATTAAAAGTATAAATATCCTTAGCATAAACCCCTGAATAGAGTGTTCTGAGATCTGGCCAGGTGTACATAAACATATCCGATTCATTAGGATCATTGGGATACATGGTCATTTCGGCAAGCGATTTATTATAAAACCCATTGACATTCAGTGTAAAATCATGTTTATCCTTCTTTGCCATTGCTTTTGAATAGAATCCGAAAGTATCACTCCAGCCCGGCATATCCATACGAATGGGCACAATTGGCCGTTTTGTGTCATCCATAACGTGGGTTATGGTATTGAAATACACTTTGGATTCCAAACTTTTAACAAAGGTCGAATCATTTTTATATTGATGGGTCACCGAGGTAATAAGTGCTTTGGCAAGCGAAACATCCATGGTTAATCCAGGATAACCAACATCCGTTGCTTTATCAAAAATAATATTGCCATCCAAGGAATGCTGATCGTTAAATTTGAATCCACTTTGCACTGAAATATTATATTTCTGAAATTGTGAATACAATACTTCCTGTTTGTTTCCGGCATCATAATTATCCGATTTACGATAAATACCATCAGCTTTTATATAAAACTTGTTGCCAGAATATTCCATGTCCAAACCACCTACCCTATAATTGCCATTGGTTTCATAACCTAAATCAACACTCGTTTTAAGACCAGTTTGTAAATATTTGGAATTTGACAATTTAAGATCGATACCACCACCAATGGTATGGCCATTTTCTGAACCCGATTGTCCTGAACCCACACTTACCTTTTGCAAGTTGGACACATCAACATAAGAGGTTATCGGATCCATCTTATCGGTACAAGCGCCAAAAATCTGCATACCATCAATGGTCACATTCAATCGTTCGCTATTCATATTGTTCATGGAAGGTTCCCACGCATAATTGCCACGTTTGATCATGGTAATTTTATTGGATTTTTCTAAATAATCATCAATACTCGACAAGGTTTTTTCTTGACGGTAATTACTTAATTTACGTCGGCCAACAATGGTAATTTCATCAAGCTTAGTGGTATCCTTTTCAATTTGAATAGATTTTTCTTGGGAATAAACAATTCCACTTAAAAAAAAGCAAAAAGCACCTATAATGAACTGTTTCATTGGTTATATTATTAAATCTGTCAGAGTGAGCACAGTCGAAATAATCTGAGATTTGCCCAAAATATTTTCAACTGCGCTCTTCCATAGTTTAGGAATTGACAGAAAATTAAACGGTTGTATTATAAAAGATTGGGTTAAAAATCAAGTTCCAAGTAGAGTGAACTTTTTGTATGGCCTTCGGTGACATCCTCCCCTTTCAAAACACTGTTATCAGCATTCAACAACTTTAGATTGAGAACCCAATAACCGGTCATTGTCAACGACAAATTGCCATGGTAAAGTTGATCCACAGCATCAAAAATTAAATCGGTATTGTTTGGAGAACCATGATTGCCCATCCCTGGCATGCGCGGATCTAAAGCAATCTTATAATCCGAAACCGTTGGAAAAGACATCATAGATTCCATTTTAAACAAACCTACTTTCATCTTATTTACGGCTATTTTAGGCTCTTTTGGTTCAATCAATGCCAAGACATAACGGACCTCATCCGTTCCCGTAAAAGCAGTAACATTTTGGAACTCACTTTGAAAAACCTCAATCTCAGAAGTTACAGAATAAGCGACATCATTAATAGAATAATCAATTTTTAAAGACCATCCCGAGCCATCAAGATTGGTCATTTGATACACTATAAAACCTTCATAAATGGTCTGTTTTCCAACAGCTTTAGAAATAGCCGATTTTGGACAAGAATGCGCTTTAGTTGGCATTTGCATAATCGGCATCCAAGACAAAGAGGCGTTCTCCACAAAATTGTTAGTGGCCTTATCTTTTATCCTCATACTTATGGCATTATAGCCGGTTTTAAAATTACCCGAAGTGGTATATAATTCAACGGTATGTGTAGAATTGCTAAGTTCTTGGACTTTTTTAAGCCCTTCGGTTTCATTAATAACTTGGTCAGTGTTATCATCGTCCGAGGAGCACGACAAATTAAAAAGAGAGATAAACAGAATTGGAATGATATATTTTAGTTTCATTTTTTGTTGTTTTTTAAGTTTAAAATAAATGCAAAAGACTATTTCTCTTACTTAAATAAATAAGTCAGAAAAGGAAAAACCATAAGGTTTTAAAACAAAAAACTAACTAAAATTGGGTGGTGGCGTATCAACATCTTGATACGTATGTATAATTGCAGGCGCATACGCAAAAAGTGTGGGCTGAGTAATTGCTAAAATGTGGTTTTGTCCTCCTTCAAACTCTATTTGGAATAAGCAGAAGGCATCTAAAGCCATTCGTCTGGTTTCTTGCGCTGGTAAATCTGTATTGGAATCTGGTGTACTTTCTACAATCTGTTTGGTTAATTGACATTTCCCGTTACACCCTTGTTGATTGTCTTTTTGAATACAGAGGTTTTTTGCAATGATTGCTTGGTTGGCCAAAAAATCACCCATAATCACAAGGGTATTGATATTTTGAGCAAATAATATAATGACCAAAATATAAGCTGTAATTTTATGTGCAAGGGTTGCAATCATAATACAAATTTAAGCAGATTATCTATCATTAAAAATGATATTGATCATAATCTATTTCTAACTTACGTTTTAAAAATCTTTTTTCTTTGATTTTACGACGATTCTCAGCACTGGCAAAATAACCCATAAAGTCAATGCCACAAAAGAAACAATTAATCCGAAGCTCGTACCAAAAAACTGTTTGAAAACTGCACCAGTATAGCCTAGCAAAGCAGAAATATCCAATTTGAGCAAAATTAATGTTCGGGATAAATCGATAGGATTTAATGCCGTTCCTACTAACGAAAGTTTATCCAAAGGATAATCTTCAAACATAATAAGTGACATTAAAAACAAACCATCATAAATAATAGCTAAAAACAACCATAACAAAATGGCATAGCCAAAACCTTTAATTCTATTTTCGTTAGACAGGGCGATATTAAATGCCAACGCCGTAAAAATGAGGGTTAAAAACGTTCCTGTAATCAGCAATAAAGTAAAATCCCAAATGGCATTGGACATAAACAGACCATAAAACACAAATGGAATTCCCAATCCCAAAATCAAACTCATGGACAAGGAAATTGCAACCCCAAGATATTGGCCTAAAAATATTGACGAACGTTTTAGAGGTTGTGCCAATAACAATTCGGTAAATTCCTTAGAATTATAATAATACATTACTCCAAAAATAGTCCCGATTAATGGCACCAAAATGATAATCACGTTCATTAAAGTGATGACTGCCTTTGAAAGATCATTGTTTAAAAACAATAGTACAATTCCCAATAACAGATAAAATGCAAAATAGACGTAACTCCAACGGCTTCGCATTAAATCGTAAAAACTATATTTTAATATTTTAAGCATGATTGTCAGTTAAAATGGATGCGATGGCATGTTCGAAATCCGGTTGGTTGGTTTTATCTTTTAATTCGGTAATACTTCCTTTAAAGTAAATTTTACCCTCTAAAAGAAATACAATTTGGTCTGAAATTTCTTCAACAAAACTCATGATATGTGAAGTAATCAGAATGGTTTTGCCTTTAGCCTTTTCTGATTGGATCAGTTTTTTTAAGCGCAACAATGAAATGGGATCCAAACCCGAAGTTGGTTCGTCCAAAATGATCAAAGGACTATCGAACATAAAGGTCAAAACCAAGTTTACTTTTTGCTTGGTTCCGCCCGATAGATTACCCAGTTTTTTATCTAAATAAGGTTCTAATTTAAACAAACTTATGAGTTCTTGATCTAACTGCACCTTTCCGCGCAAATCCTTTATCATAGTAATTAATTCCCTTACCTTTAGGTTATTGGGAAAATTGGCTATTTGAGGCAGGTAATCAATTTTATGCCGATAACTCGAATCACTTTTGATATTTTTCCCCATGACGGAAATTTCACCTTTATTAGGAATTACCATGCCCAACAAGCATTTAATGAGGGTTGTTTTACCAGATCCGTTGGGACCTAATACGGCAAAAATTCCGCCTTGTTCAATGTCTAAATTGAGTCCACTAAGAACCTCATTCTTACCAAATTTTTTATATAACTCTTTAATTTCTATCATGATCTATCTATGCGTTTCATTCTTGGATTTTCATCCATCAAATCATCTGGGGTAAATACCGGAGACACTCTTTCTGAAAAATCTATAATATCTATAAATAAACTTCTGAGCAAAATAATGGTTTCGGGCGTCCGGTTAACTATATATGAAAACAGCTTTACAGGTCGGAAAGGAATATCGCCAATACCATCTTTATCCAGATCGTAACCTGTGTAATTGCTCCAAAAATTATTATCAAATTTATTGTCATTGATTTTTCCGTTATAGGAAATATCAAAGGAGTTGTATAAAAAATTGTTGTTTATAATATGGTTATCATAACAGGCCCCCTTTACTCTAATGGCATAACCGTTACTTGTAAAATCATTGTCGATGTATCGTAGTCGATTACTGCCTTCAACAGTAATACCGACGGTGTTTTCTATAAACTTGTTGTTGATAAGATTTACATCGTTCACTTCTTTCAACAATAATCCGTAAGCTGCAGTTCCCCAATTTTTGGTGATGACATTATTTTGCACTTCCATAAATTTGGAGAACATTAAAGCAATGCCGGCACCGTTGGTTTCAAATGTATTATTAATCACTTTGTTATGGTTACTGAACATAAAATGAAGTCCGTAACGTACGTTGTTTTTACTAAAATTATCTTTAATTAATATATTATCTGAAAATTCGAGATAAATACCGTCACGAACATGACGCACATCATTATTGCGTATTTCCACGTCTTTGCAATGCCATAAGTGAATGGCATTCCCAGAATTGAATTCGGTTTTTGCCTCCCCTTTAACTTTGTTGTTCAACACTTTGCCATTAGCGGATTTTTGAAGGTAAATTCCGAAGAAAAGTTTTTCCAATTCCAAATTCTGAATTGTAAATCCTTTGCTTGTCACTACCCTAACCGCAGCATAATCTGTGGTATAACTTACACCAACATTGATGATTTTAAAACCATCAATAGTGACATTATCGGCACCTATGGTAATAATCTCACCTTTTGAATCGCCATCAATTGTCGGAAAATTTTCGCCAATTAAGGTAATGCCTTTGTCGATTTTTAAACTGTGTTCCCTATAAATTCCATTTTTCACCAAAATAGTATCGCCTTCCGAAGCTAATTCAATCGCTTCTTTAATAGTGGTAATACTACACGAAGAACAAACGGTTATGGTTTTTGACCATACATTTATACTGGTCACAAACACCATTAAAAAAAAGACTATGTAGTTTCTATTCTTCAAAATTAAATTCCTTATTAGTGAAAATCTTACAAAATTGATTTCTTATAATTTTAGATGCTCTTGGATGGCTTCCCAAGAGTAAAGATTTCCTGTATATTTTTCTTTGGCAGTTTTACCGGCATCTTCATTTAAAAAAGCTGAAAGGTTTGCTCCCATTGGACTTTGCAGGTTTTCGCTAACCAAGAAAGACGCTTTTGTAGCATCAACCAATTCACCAGGTTGATTGAAATCTGCAGCTAAATAAAGTGCTATTTCGGTATCTTTCAGTTCATCCTGTAACGAATGCACCATACACTCAATCGCATCATATTTATACGCTTTACCTTTTGAAGTGACTACCTGTGAAGCGTGTTGCCTATCTACAATGGTCATATCGCAATAATAACACGCATCCATGCCATAATTTATAGGCTGTGGGCTAACACTGCAAGACGTTAAAAACAGGCTTAACATACCAAAAAAAACAAACTGTTTCATCTTTTTATATTTTTAAATTGGAAATCAATTTTCAATGTTCTCAATAATTTTTCTACCATCGCTTTTGATAGGATACGGTAAATTGAAATGACCTTAACCTCAGATTTAAGCTTGATTTTTAGAAGCTTTTTTTCCAACAAAGAAAGCCACTACAGTAAGCAACATCCCGATAAAAATCATGTAAGCACCTGCTGCCGGCCAAGAGTCCACGTCAAAGTTAAGCATCTTTTGATAACCTAGAAGCGGTGGTTTGTAAGTCATAGGCGTTCCATCTAGGTTTACCAATTTCATGATTGCCTTCGGATCCAAATCGGTACCGTATTCTATTAACCAGAGATTAAAATCGTACATTCCTAAAATGCCCAGAACAGACATCACAATGAACCAACCTAAAAACCATTTGTAACTTACTTTACCAAAATAGCCGAGCAAACCAATGAGCGCCCCAAGCACTGCCATTCCACCAACTACTGCAGGAAACACCTTAAACTCCCACATTTCTTCAACTTTAGGAATGGTTTTCATCCCGATATAATGATTAAGATTATCTATATTTTGAATATCAAACTCTTCCACACCTTCAATTCCTTGAATATAAATATTCATTCCAAGAGGATCTGGGTACTGTGGTGCACCGAGCATAATATTCCACAATGGAAATTTGAACAGCCCTAATAAGAGCAATGATCCAATGACCATTATAATACCAGCTTTTTTCATGTTTATTATTTTTTTGACTAACTATTCAGTTAATTGTGATTTAAAAAGAAAGGCGAGAGCGATAAATCAACTCTCGCCTTAGAGTAGGAAAATAAACACTAAAACAAAATTTTCCTCACCTTATAACTTATAATCTGCGGCTTAATCCTCATCCAAGCCCCAAGAGAACTCGATATTTGAATCGGCTGGACTCACGCGGATATAACCTTGCATTTCTTGATGCAGTGCCGAACAGAAGTCTGTACAATAAAACGGCCATACACCTACTTGCTTAGGCTCCCATACCAAGGTTTCTGTAGCACCCGGCAAGATTAGCATTTCGGCATTATTAGCACCAATTACTGCAAATCCGTGTGGTACGTCAAAGTCTTGTTCCAGATTGGTTACGTGGAAATAAACTTTGTCTCCAACTTTTACACCTTCAATATTATCTGGGTTAAAGTGACTTCTAATCATATTCATGTAGATATGAACTTCTTTTCCATTACGAACAACTTTTACATCACTATCTGTAAGTGCAGCATAAGGGTGCTTGTTATCAGAAAGTTTATAGATTTTCTTAGAATTCTTAGCAATCAATTCCGCTGGAATAGCAGCCGCATAGTGAGGCTCACCAATGGTTGGGAAATCTAACAACAATTCCATTTTTTCTCCACTAATATCAAACAACTGAGCTGATTGTGTAAGCTCTGGTCCCGTTGGCAAGTATCTGTCTTTAGTAATCTTGTTTAAGGCTACAAAGTATTTACCAAATGGTTTGCGTGAGTTTCCACCAGGGATCATTCCGTGTCCTACAGAGTAGAATACTGGCTGACGATCTACAACTTCCCAAGTACCTAACTTCCATTTTACAACTTCAGAAGAAATAAAGAACGTGGTATAAGCATTACCTTGACCATCAAACTCAGTATGTAGAGGCCCTAATCCTGGTTGTTTAACAACTCCAGCTAAAATATCTTCAAAATTCAAGATTGGAATACCATAAGCTTCACCGTCAAATTTCTTGTTTTCAATAGCATCAAGCATCTTGGTAAAACTATGCACCGTTAAGTCGGCAGAAAGTTTTCCGTTACCAATAATATACTCACCTGATGGATCGACATCACAACCGTGAGGAGATTTTGGAGTTGGCAAGAAATAAACAGCTCCAGGAACTTGCAATGGATCTACAGTAAGTACTTCTTCCAACATGGTTGAAGTAGCAGTATGTGTACTTTCATCTAAAACGTTGTGTGCATATCTTGCAGGAACTTTTGTTCCACCGCCATTATTGACATACTCTTCAATAACTTTCCAGTTAACAGCAGCAATAAAGTCCTTATCGTTTTGTGATGAATTCACTTCCAATAACGAGTGAGCTTCTTCAGTGTTATACGTTGTAAAGAAGAACCAACCGTGGCTCTTGTCACGTCCCGGGTGAGAAAGGTCGTAGTTAAATCCAGGCATCATCAATTGGAATTTAATGCCCATACGTCCTGTTTCTTGATCAACGCTAATGAAGGTCAAAGCACCTTTGAAATTTCCTTTATACTCTTTAATAGGCATATCTTTCTGTGGAATTGGCACAGAAAAACGTGTTCCTGCTACAACATACTCGGTATTTTCCGTAATGAACGAAGAACTGTGGTTCCCGGCACTGTTTGGAATTTCTATGATCTCTTCAGTTTTAAAGGTTTCAAGACCGATACGTGCAATTCTTGGCGTGTTGTTTCCGTTGATAAAAATCCAACGACCATCCAATTCACCCTTGGTTTGTGAAATATCTGGGTGATGCGAGTCGTCCCAAGGCACAAAACCGTAAGATGTATTTAACATTGGCTTGGTTTCTTCAGTATAACCATATCCATTTTCTGGGTTTTGTGAGAATACCGGAAGTACTTTCAGCATTCGTCCAGATGGCAATCCGTAAACACTAAGTTGTCCACTAAATCCTCCAGACATAAATGCGTAGTACTCATCATGCTCACCTGGTGCAACATACACCCTTTCAGCAGCATTGGTAGCAAGACCACCACCTTGGCTCTTACTCCCCGATTTGCCATTACTTCCATTGTTACAACTTACCAATCCGGCAGCTATAACGAAGTATAATAAAATATTAATTGTTTTTTTCATAGTCCTATAGTTTACATTAAATTGTTTCAAAATTAGTTTGCCGGTAAAATGACTTTATCCACAACGTGAACAATTCCATTGCCGGCAGGAATACTAGCCAAAATTTTAGCTCCACCTACATAAACATCATCACCATTAACCTCAACAGGTACATTTTCGCCACTTGCTTGCCCTACGGTTGGAAATTTCTTTAAAAAAGCTTTTGAGTAGTTTCCTGGAGTCACGTGGTTTTTTAGGATATACGCCAGTTTTTCTTTGTTTTCAGGCTTTAACAGTTCTTCAACCGTTCCTGCTGGCAAAGCTTCAAATGCTGCATTTGTTGGTGCAAAAACCATTAATGGCCCTGCATTGACCAGCGAGTTTTCTAATCCTGCTGCTTGTACGGCTGCCACTAACGTGGTATGGTCTGGTGATCCAATCGCGATTTGCAAAATGTTTGGCTCCGACTCATCATTTTCGATAAAGGCCTGTCCTTGGTTTTTAGACTGGACATCACCTTGAACTGAACTTCCCGGGGAAGTTGCGGGGTCATTGGCTGTTTCATTCTTACAAGCTGCAAATACAAGTACCGCGAAGGAAACAAAAACCATTTTAAGGATTGTTTTCATTTGAATTAGCTTTTAGAGGTTGATTGATTTGTTTTGTGCTATTATAGTGTCCTAAAATATTCCAATATCTGTCTTGTCTGCTCTTCTGACAAGTGTTGGTTAGCCATTGGCGAACCGTTAAACTCAACTAAAAGATCTTTTGCAAGTGGATCATTTTGAGTCATTTCCTCAGGATTTAAAATCATGTTCATCACCCATTCCGGAGTTCTTCTTTCTAAAATTCCTTTTGGAGCAGGGCCAATAAATTTTTTGTCAGCTTTATGGCAGGCCGTACAGTTTGCATTAAATACACCTTCTCCTAAAGCAGCCATTTCGGTATCTATCTCGGCGCCCAAAGTCACAGACTTAATCGGTCCAATACCTTTATTTGTCAAATCGACTCGTACTGATGCCGGCGTTGCATCAACTACTTTTGTTTCAGCTTTTTGTTCGGTTTTTTTACCGTATGATGGTGCTTCTTTTTTTTCTCCATCACCACATCCCATTAACAGTGTTAATCCTAAAGCTGTAAAAATCATTAATCCTTTTTTCATTGTGAGTTCGTTTAAGTTTTTTTATACAAATTTTACAAATAATTATTTTTCTATAGAAAACCGATAGTTATATCATGATTTTCAATGTCAAAAATAGTTGCAATATTTATGATAATACATGATAAAAATCATATTTAGGATATTTTTATCCCTTTTGCGAATATTTTCACAACAAATTACAACTCAAACCAATAGAACATGTTATTAAAAAATTAAAACAGCGTACCAAATATATCTACCACTCAAAAACCGTTGGATTAATAAGTTAACTTGAAATGTTTTTTTAATGGCATTTAGTTTTATATAGACATAAACATCTACTCAAAAAATCGATTCTAAAAAAAGTAGTAGACCGCGTATTTAAAACTGAAAGACCTTCCTATTCCACAAAAAAATCCCGAAGCACTTCCATTCCAAATGTTGATTGATGGAAAGGAAATACTTCGGGACGAGCTATTAATAAAATGGTTTGTATTCTTTGTTAAAGTGCCATAATTTTAGGTGAAATATGAATCAATTTTAATTTATATCAGCATCTAAACCTAAAGAATGTTTGCAACGGCCTTTTCAATATTCTGGATGGTAGCATCAGAATTAACGCCCAATCCTTCTTGTTGAAATACCATTTCGCCACCTTTATCAAAAACACTGATAATGTTAGAATGCGAAAAATCAATGGGTGAAATTTTCTTGTAATTAACAGCAACCACAGCGGCGAATTCCCTAGTATTATCTTCGGTAGAACGTAAAAACAACCACGGTTCTCTATCCATCATATTTTCTATGGCAAACGCCTTCATCCGCTCGGTGGTATCAATACTAGGATCGATGCTGACCAAAATCATTTTTACATTTTGTTTTGCATCTTCTGAAAGTTGCTCTTCAATATTTCTCATGTCGGCAACCAATCGCGGACAGGCTGCTTTACAAGAGGTGTAAATCATTACCATAACCAACACATCACCTTTCAGATCTTCAAACTGGAGTTCTTTGCCATTTTGGTCATTCCATTTGGAAGTCAGGTTAAAAATCGAAAGATCCGAAATTTCATTATTTGCACTTTTCTCCCTGGTCTCAACTTCGGTTAAATCCATTTCACAAATTGGACAAATACCAGGTTTTTCGTAGGTTTTATCGCCTTCGCAATGCATCGGGCATTCGTATAGAACGACATCATCAGATACTTTTTGGGTATCATTTTTGCACGCAGTAAATCCTATAAATAAAATACTGCAAAGTATAAAAATTGTTTTTTTCATAATGTTATGGAATTTCAATATCCTTGGCACATCTAAATCCGAGATTTTTAATGGCAAAATTGGCTTTGATACTTCCTCGTAAAGCATAGCGCATAAAGGCGGCATAATTCATTAAATCTGTTGCTCCCAACGAAGCACTTCCACAGAATAAATTATCTTTTTCATTATCCTTCCGAGTTTCTCCGGAAATTAAAACCGAATTAAAATCGGAGGTCCATTCCCAAACCAAGCCATGGAGGTCATAAACACCCCAGAAATTTTTTGGATTGCGCCCCACTTCATATTCGTTGGTTCTAGGAGCTTCATACCACGCCAAGATTTGTTCGTTGTAAGACTTTTTGATTCGTGCATCCCTATCTTTTTCATCGGCCATGGCGGCATACTCCCATTCGTCCATGGTTGGCAAACGTTTTCCTAAGCAATCGCAATACGCTTTGGCGGCAAACCAACTGATATAGGTGGCTGCGCTATTTAATTTTTCACCGTCATTAAGCTCTAGATCATTTTTCCAATTGCGCAAATACATGCCATCAGCAAATAGTTTTTTTACCTTTGACTTTTGCCATTGTGGAAACTTCTTTACAAAATTGAGGAATTGCTCATTGGTAACTGGATACACATCAAGATCAAAATCCTTGACCTCTACAACCGTCGAATCCCTGCCGTACAATGGGACGTAGCGTGCGCCTTTAATACGTACCATATCTTCAGATTGCCCATAACTAAACATATGGAATAAGATCAAAACAAAAGACAACCTGAAGAATTTGGTACTCATAATTTTAAATTTATGTTTTAAATATTTGCCATCCATAAAAAGTTGGCAACTGATGGATAACCTTCTATTTTACTGTTTTCTATTTGTTTTTAACTTTTCTGACCATTTCTGGGGTCACAATGGTTTTGTTATTGCCCCAGCTGTTATACACATAGGTCAATACGTTAGCTACTTCTTCTTGCGAAATCATTTGTGCAGTCATGATACTGTTGTACTTAACACCGTTTACGGTAATCTCTCCGCTTAAACCGTGAAGTACTGCATCAATAGCTCTGTCCACATCAGCATTCAGATAATCTGAAGCTGCCAAAGGAGGAAATGCATTGGCAATACCTTGCCCT
>NZ_DATJCY010000080.1:0-6220 GCF_035577925.1 Gelidibacter sp.
TTCAGAAATAAAAACATCAAACGCCGATGTTGTTTTGACAATTGGCGCTGGAGATATCGGTGCGTTAGTCAAAAATATAAAAGAAGCATTAGAATTTGAAAATAAATTATAATCATATTAAAATAGTAGGTTTACTGCTGCTGGTTATTTTCCTATTTGCGTTTTCTTCGGGTAGAAATGCAGTTAGAAAAGTGGGCGAACCGAGCATTAAATTTTTGGGTGATGAGAATTTATTTATCACGCATGAGGCTGTTAGTAAGTTGTTAATACAAAATGGTGAGAGTGTTTCCAATAAATCTAAAGAAATGATAGATTTGAACGACTTGGAATCTGCCCTGAACGCCAACGTCATGATTAAGCGTGCACAAGTGTTTACCAAGGTTAACGGCACATTGGTCGCTGAGATTGAGCAAAAAAAACCTATTGCTCGCGTAAGTACAAATGCCTCTTATTACATAGATGAGGATGGTTCCTACATGCCATTATCAACAAATTACACGTCTAGGGTTCCTTTGGTGACTGGATTTGTAGTTAAAAATGATCTGCATAATGTGTTTACAGTTGCAAAAATGGTGCAGAGTGATGAGTTTTTAAAAAAGCATGTTATAGAAATTCATCAGAATGAAAATGGAAGTGTTGATCTGAAGTTTCGATTAAATGATTTTAAAATACAATTAGGTTCTTTGGACAAATTGGACAAGAAAATAAATAACCTTAAGGCCTTTTATCAAAAGGCTCTAAAAGACAGTACGCTCAACAGCTATAGTATTGTTAATTTAAGATTTGATAAACAGGTCGTATGTACCAAAAAGTAGAGAATGGAAAATAATAAAATTTCAGTAGGATTGGATGTTGGTACCACAAAAATTGTGGCCATGATCGGTCGTAAAAATGAGTATGGCAAAGTCGAAATTTTAGGAATTGGAAGAGCTAAAAGTTTGGGAGTCCATAGAGGCGTGGTTAATAATATTACACAAACCATTCAGTCCATCCAACAGGCTGTTCAAGAAGCAGAGGCCGAAAGTGGTGTTAAGATTGAAGAAGTGACCGTGGGCATAGCAGGTCAGCATATTAGAAGTTTACAACATAGTGATTATATCACCAGACCAAATTCAGAAGTGGTTATTGATGATGATGATATTGACCGTTTGATCAATCAAGTACATAAGTTGGTGATGTTGCCCGGTGAGGAAATCATCCATGTGTTGCCACAAGAATATAAGATTGATGGACAAGGCGAAATTAAGGAGCCTATTGGAATGTATGGCGGCCGTTTGGAAGCCAATTTCCATGTAGTGGTTGGTCAGGTTTCTTCTATCAGAAATATTGGACGTTGTGTTAAAAGTTCAGGACTGGAATTGGAAGGTATTACGCTGGAACCATTGTCATCGGCTAATGCGGTATTAAGTCAAGAAGAAAAAGAAGCAGGAGTTGCTTTGATCGATATAGGAGGTGGTACAACAGATTTAGCTGTTTTTAAGGACGGCATTATTCGTCATACCGCAGTCATCCCGTTTGGAGGTAATGTCATTACCGAAGATATCAAGGAGGGTTGTTCTATCATAGAAAAACAGGCGGAATTGTTAAAAATAAAGTTCGGATCGGCTTGGCCTGGAGAAAATAAGGATAATGAGATTGTTTCCATTCCTGGATTGAGAGGAAGAGAGCCCAAGGAAATTACGCTTAAAAATTTATCAAAAATAATCCATGCACGTGTCGTAGAAATAGTTGAGCAGGTGTATGTAGAGATAAAAAACTACGGTCACGAAGAGCAGAAAAAGAAACTTATTGCCGGAATTGTATTGACTGGTGGCGGTGCCCAATTAAAGCATTTAAAGCAATTGGTGGAATATATCACCGGAATGGATACCAGAATAGGTTTCCCAAATGAGCATTTGGCTGGCGATAGTGATGAGGAAATAGCAAGCCCATTGTATGCAACGGCAGTAGGTTTAGTGATGGACGGTTTAAAACGTCAAGAGCGTAAACGTATTGAGAAAGCATTAGAAGAAGAAGCGGCCATTGAAGAGCATACTTCAACCGCAGAAGGTGATGAAACCAACGAAGAACCTGTTAGAAAAGTAAAAAAAGAACGCCGTTCATTCTTAGAAAAAATGACAGAACGTGTCAAAGATTTCTTAGATAACGTCGAGTAAATAACATGAAATGGCAAATGTGTTTAGTGACCATCGCGCCATGTTCTGTTAAATAAAAAATAAATATTAATTAAGAATCCAGAAAAACCCAAACATTATGAGCAATAAAAATGAATTTGGAAACATTGCATTCGATTTGCCAAAAAACCAATCTAACGTCATTAAGGTCATCGGCGTTGGTGGTGGTGGAAGCAATGCTATCAACCACATGTTTCAGCAAGGCATCAAAGGCGTTGATTTTGTAATTTGCAATACCGACTCCCAAGCCCTTCAAAACAGTGGCGTACCCAACAAAATTCAATTAGGAGTCAATCTGACCGAAGGTCTTGGCGCAGGTGCCAACCCAGAGGTAGGTGAGCAAGCAGCTCTTGAGAGTTTAGAAGATATCCGTAGAATGTTGGATACCAATACAAAAATGGTATTCATTACTGCGGGTATGGGTGGAGGTACCGGTACTGGAGCGGCTCCCGTGATTGCAAAAGTTGCTAAAGAATTAGAAATATTAACCGTAGGTATTGTTACCATGCCGTTTCTTTTTGAAGGAAAAACAAGAAATGAGCAAGCTCAAAAAGGTGTTGAAACCTTAAGGGCACATTGTGACTCCCTGGTGGTTATCAACAATAATAAACTCCGTGAAGTTTACGGAAACTTAGGCTTTAAAGCTGGTTTCTCAAAAGCAGACGAAGTGTTGTCAACAGCTTCAAAAGGAATTGCAGAAGTCATTACACATCACTACACCCAAAATATCGACTTGCGTGATGCTAAAACTGTATTAAGCAATAGCGGTACGGCAATTATGGGATCTGCAACCGCTTCTGGAAAATCACGTGCGCAAGAAGCCATCATGAAAGCTTTAGATTCACCGTTATTAAATGACAATAAAATTACAGGAGCTAAAAACGTTTTGTTGCTCATCGTTTCTGGTTCCCACGAAATTACCATTGACGAAATTGGTGAAATTAATGACCATATTCAAAATGAAGCGGGTCATGGAGCCAATATCATTATGGGTGTAGGTGAAGATGAAACTTTAGAAGAAGCTATTGCTGTTACTATTATTGCTACGGGGTTTAATGTTGAACAACAACACGAGATTTCAAATACCGAAGTAAAAAAAGTAATTCATGCCCTCGAAGATGAGGAGGTTAAGGTTAAAGAGCGTGAGCCTGTCATTATTATGCCTGATATTACGCTTGAAAAAGAAGATGTAAAAGTGACGGTTCATACCTTGGTGGATGAGGAAGTCGTTATTAAAGAAGATGTTAACCAACGTTTGATCCCGACCAATGAGTTTATAAGAAACCTCAATGTGGTTTATGATGAAGTTTTGGATTTTGATGATGAAGACGATTTTATTATTACGCCAGTTGCCCAGGTTGAACCAGAAGCTCCAAAAGAAATTTTTGAAGAAGAAGAGCAGTTCACTTTTTCATTTGATTTGCCTTTGTTCACCAAAAAACCTGAAGAAACACCAAAACAAGAAGGCAATATTATCTATTCGTTAGATGATCAAACAAAAGATATTAAAGTTAATGATCCTATTGAAATCATTCCGGTAACAGAAGCTGATGAAAATGGTGAAAAACGTTATGCACTAGACGATTTTATGGCCTACGAATCATCTATGAATAAGGCTAAAACCAAACCTCAGCCTATTGTTGAAGATGAGGTTGTATTTGAAAGAAAAGTAATTTCAGCACAAGAAGAAACCGCTTTTAAAGAGGAGGTTGACCCGATGAACAGTCCAATTTCTGATATGCTAAAAGAACGTGCTGATGAAAGGAGACGAAGAATGAAAGATTTTAATTATAAGTTCAGTTCTGCCAAAGTGGATGAAATTGAAAGAGAACCAGCTTATAAAAGACAAGGTGTCAATTTGGATGAAACCCGATATTCATCGCAAATCAATGCGTCAAGAATGTCTGTAGGAACGGATGATAACGACGATATTCAGTTGCGTAGCAATAATTCGTTTTTGCACGATAATGTCGATTAGTAACTAGATGATTTAGTGTTCTATATTTTAAAAAAGCCCGAAAAATATTATGTTTTTCGGGTTTTTTAAGTTCAGGAGAATTTGTTGCAGGGATTTTATTGCAATCTGTCCATTTCTGGATATTTAGAGATTCATTAAAAATAAATTTGTTAGGACTTTTTACAATTATACGATGATTCCTTTGCCATACAATCCTTACTTTTTATTATCTTCGCAGCATCAAAAAATGGATTATGAGTTTACAAGAGGATTTGATGGCTGCAATGAAAGCAGCAATGAAAGATAAGGATCAGGAAGCCTTGGCCGCTTTACGGGCAATTAAATCTGAAATATTATTGGCACAAACAGAAACTGGATCAAAAGAAGATCTTTCTGAAGAACAAGAAATTAAGATTTTGTCAAAGTTGGTGAAACAGCGCAAAGATAGTGCTGCAATTTATACCGAGCAGAACAGACAAGACTTAGCAGCTCCAGAATTGGCACAAGCAGAAGTGATCAGTAAATTTTTGCCAGCACAGTTAAGTGAGGCTGAAATTGAAAAGGTTGTTCTTGAGGTGATTGCCAGCACAGGTGCGGAAGGTATGAAAGATATGGGGAAGGTAATGGGTATTGTTAATCAGAAATTGGCAGGACAAGCCGATGGCAAAACCATATCAACCATAGTAAAGGCTAAATTAGCCTAAATGGAAATCTCTGATTTTTTTAATTATTATAGGAATATCAGAAATAGCTAGAAATGAATATTAAGGTTAGAACAACCTAAATAAAGATCCCTGCTTCCGCAGGGATTATTGGCCACGTAGCTCAGCTGAATAGAGCACTGGATTTCGGCTCCAGCGGTCGGGGGTTTGAATCCCTTCGTGGTCACTTTTACCTTCTAAAGATGGTAACAAAACCAAGCAAGTTTTAGGATTTGCTTGGTTTTTAAGTTTTTATAGGTTCATTTGATTTGATATAATTTGAATTTAAATGGTGCTTAAAAAGAGACCTTTTTTTCAAAGGAGACCCGAGGTCTCTTTTGAAAAAACAACTAAATTTACTTGATGTAGTTGATTTGACTTTTGTCTTAAAAGAATTGTTTCATTTAAAGACGACAACTATGCGTACTTCCAAAACATTTAGCATCCGCTTCTGGGTGAATCCCAAAAAAGCGAAAAACAACAATGCATTACTTTATGCAAGGATAACTGTCAATCAGAAAAGGGTTGAAATCAGTTTAAAGAGAAAAGTGCCCCTCGATTTGTGGGATGGTAAGAACAAGAAGGTTTTGGGCCATTCTTCAGAGGCCAAACAGATCAATCAGTACTTGGAGGAAACACGAGTATTGCTCTTTCAGATATTTCAGGACTTAAAATATCAAGGAGAGTTGATAACAGCAAAAAAGATTAAAACTATATTTCTTGGAGAAGATGAGAGTTCCAAAACGTTACTTGAGCTTATTGATTACCATTCCAAGAAAATAGAAAACACGCACGCAACTGGATCCATTAGAAATTATGGAGTCACTGAGGAGTATATTAAGAAGTTTCTTTTAAAGAATCGAAATATCACCGATATCTTCTTGAAGCAATTGGATTACAAATTTATTTGTGATTTCGAGAGTTTTCTTCGCACCTATTACCCAAAAGGCCACGATAGAGAAATGGGGCAAAATACCGTAATGAAACATATCCAAAGACTGCGCAAGATGGTTACCCACCGTTTCAAACTGGAATATTGTCTAATGAAATTACACCTATATAATTAAGCCTTTGAAGGCTCAATTGTTGACACTGCCCAAATTGACATTTCCTAAAGTCAAATATTCTCGAATTTAATTTTTTGTATCAAATCTCTGAAATATTCAGGACTCCAAATATTTAAGACTTCATCGTTTGGGATGAACTTAACAACATCCTCTTTGATGCTGCTAAAAGAAACTGATTTGATCTTGTTCTCCAATAGCTCTATAATCTGTTCCCTGGATATACTGTCACCTAGCCAATCGTTAGTATCTTTTGCCCTGGTCAGGAAATGATTTACATCCAATGGGATTCCCTTTTTGATATACCATTCCAAGTCATACCAA
>NZ_DATJCY010000081.1:0-12625 GCF_035577925.1 Gelidibacter sp.
TTTTGGTGACGAAGGCATTAATAGTGTCGTTGCCGATGATTTTTGGGAAAGCACTAAAAATGTAATGCAAGGCCATTTTAAAAGAGGACATTTCAAACAAGGATTGGTAGATGGTATTTTAAAAGCCGGTAAGCAATTGGAAACTTATTTCCCATGGGAAAATGGCGATAAAAATGAAATTCCTGATGATATTTCCATAGGATAAAAATTCAAATGAGCACTATGCAGTCAGAAGTCCGCAATCAACCTATTAATTATAACAAAAGAAGCGTTTATCAACGCTTTCTTTTTAGCACACTGTTGATTATAGGCAGCATTCAGCTTGGATTTTCTCAGTTTAATATTCCCGATAAGCCTAAAAAACTCACCGACCAAACCAGTGTTTACCAATACACTTCTTTATTATCTGAAAGTGAGAAAAGCACTTTAGAACAAAAGCTGATCAAATATTCCGATACTACCTCAACCCAAATTGTCGTGATCATCATAAGTTCAACCCAAGGTGAAAACATCAATTATTTAGGTGCGCAATGGGGTCAAAAATGGGGCATCGGACAAGAAAAAGAAGACAATGGCGTGTTGATATTGCTGGCTAAAGACGATCGGAAAATTGCCATTAATACAGGTTACGGCGTTGAGCACTTGTTAACGGATGCAATGTCACGACGCATCATTGAACGTGATATTATTCCTTACTTTAAACAAAATGATTATTACGGCGGACTAAACCGAGGTGTTGATGCCATTTTTGAAGTCATGACCGGCGAATATAAAGGCACACGACAAGACAACACTCCTGAAGAATTTCCTGCCGGATTTATTATCCTTCTTTTTATAATATTCATCATTATCATCATTTCGATTTCTAATAAAAATCATGGCGGCGGTGGCAATGGCCCAGGGAACAATAGCGGTGGGGATTTCAGTATTTGGGATGCCATTATTTTAAGTAATATGGGACGTGGCGGTATGGGCGGTGGCGGTCGTTCATCCGGAGGTTTTGGTGGTGGTGGATTTGGTGGCGGCGGCTTCGGAGGTGGTTTTGGTGGCGGCGGCTTTGGGGGTGGTGGCGCTTCAGGAGGTTGGTAATTACTTTAACTTCCTTAAAACTCAATAACTGAATCACCATAAGATGATTATTGAATTACATCATATGCATAGTTCCTCCGCCTCTTTGTTTCATTTCCCCTTTTGCTCCTAAGCTGTTAAATTTCCAGTTAAAACTCAACATAAAATACTGCTCTAAAACTGTACTTTGCGAATCTTGGATATAGTTATCCGTCGTCGTACGTTGGGCGTTGGTATTTTGATTCAGCAGATCATAAACTTTTAGAGTGACCGTTCCATTATCTTTTAAAACGGAATAGGCCAAAGTTGCATTCCAAAACCAGGCACTTTTTTGAAAGCCTTGTGCCACGTTGGGATTATATCTATAATCGATGTCATTTCGCCATTCCAATTTTTTAGGAAAAAAGGTTGCCGTTCTAATACCCAGACTATGGCTCATAAAATTCCGATCGTCCAAACGGTCTAAATCGTACTTTGTTTTTGTAAATGACAAACGGTAATTGGGGCGTATTTCAAAAAGATCTTTCCAAGAATAAGTGATTTCCAAGTTTGGATTTAACTGTGTGTTCAGCGCTGCGTATTCAACGTCATTATTATAATTAACCTGCTGGCTTAAACTGCCAGATAAACCCAATCTGAATTTTATTGTTTGAAGAGGATCTAATTTAAAATCCTTGCTAAAACTAGAACCAAGGGACATATTATAATTACCATCGACGTTGGTATAGGTCGTATTTTTAACAAAATTTTCATCAACCAGCGATTTGGCTACCACATTATCTTCGGTGAAATTGGCATGTGCATATACATAAAAACCAGTTCTCTTTTGAAAATCAAAATTATTGAACCCAAAATTCAATCGATGATTTGTTGAAGGTTTTAAATTTGGATTTCCAGTGATTATATTCAAAGGATTAGAAACATCCTGATAGGGCTGTAATTGCGAAATTTGTGGTACTTGATTTGAATAATCATATTTAAAATTAAATGATGATTTTGGACTAAAACGATAATTTAAATTGGCATCCAAGTTCAAAAAATCAAAACTTTGCTCTAAACTCAATTCTGGTCGTAATTGATCGCTATTGCCAATGGTTCTGTTTGAATATCCCGAACCTAAACCAAATGACATCTTTTCTGAATCATAGACTACCTTAACGTTAGGACTGTGCTGTCTATTTTTATTGGTAAAATTGGTACTCAACTGCGTATTGAAATCATCATAAAGCAGTGAGTCGTCATCAAAATCAAAAGTACTTCTAATGTCTTTACGCTTATCATTATCAAAACTATAGTTAAAATCCAAGAACCATTTTTTGGCCTGTAATGGCAATCGGTAAGTAATGCCCATAGCCAAACTATTGGAGTTTCTTTTTCCGTCTGTAAATTGTTTTCTTATAAGATCACTAGGATTAGTACCATAAATATGAGTTTCTGAATTCAAAAAATCATCAGAATCGGTTGTGTTTATACTGGTGTTCATCCGCAATCTTAAAAAAGCACCCTTTGATCCAAACCTCTTTGTCATATTAAGATTATTTCCAAAATTTTTGGCAAGGCTTTCTACAAATGATCCTGTTTCCGATTGATTGGTCAAAATATCATTTTCATCGCGTGAGGCTTCCTCCCTTTCAAAGATGGTACTCGATTCCGTAAATCCAAAGGAAGGACGAATATTGACCATAAAAGTAGAATCGATCTTGATATCAAAAGTCATATTGGCCCTATGGCTATCCGTATCGTTTTTTGAATTGGACGTTGAATTGGTAAAATATCTAGAGTCTGGCAAGAAATTCTCCCGTTCGGTAAGCGTTGCGTTATTTGAATGGCTTCCTGAATAAAAATAATCCCCCGAAAGATCATTGCCCTTACCTAATTGATCGGCATAATTTACGCCGGCTGTATTGGATGTGGTGATGCCTTGTCCGCCACCAAATGAACGCCCATCAATAGAAACGACGCCACCTCTGCCCCCCATTCCTCTGCTACCTCCAAACATTTTTCGTATTTCGCCAAAACTAAATCCCGAGGAATTCACATTATTTCCACTTGTCAAAACACTTAACCGCTGCTCATTATCAAAAAGATTGACCATTCCTGCAAATTCATAACGACTGTCCGTTCCTGCTCCTGCCGAAACCCGCCCAAACACTCCTCGGTTATTCTCTTTTTTAATAGTCAGATTTATGGTCTTATTTTCACGGTTACCTTTCTCGCCACTAAAAGCTTCCGATTTTGATTTGGTATCCGTTATCTGAATTTTTTCAATAAGTTCTTTGGTCAAATTTCGTGTGGTAATTGTAGGATCATCACCAAAAAAAGGCTTGCCATTAACCAGGATTTCACTGACCTCTTTGCCATCAACTTTAATAGTGCCATCTTCATCAACCTCAACACCAGGCAACTCTTTTAACAAATCTTCAACATTGGCATCGCGTTTGGTTTTAAATGAAGCAACATTAAATTCTAAAGTATCCTTTTTAATGGTAATTGGTGCGCGCGATCGGATGACAATTTCATCCAACGCGTTCATCGGTAATAATTCGATAGTTTTTAAATCGATAGGCGATTTTTCAATCTTGATAGTTTTGGTATATGGCTGATAGCCAACATATGAAATCGTCAGATTTAAAGCGTCATCGTTGGTTCTGTTTTCTAAAGTAAAATTGCCATTTTTATCAGAAATAGTATAAGTTACCAAAGTGGAATCTTTGAGCGTTTCTAAATAAACAGTGGCCGATTCTAACGGAGTTTTATCGTCCTCGGAAATTAAAACGCCAGAAATTTTGAATGGAGATCCTTGTGAAAAAACCAAAAAGCCACACAAAAGCGTGACTATGGAAATATACTTCTTCATAAACTTTATAGCTGATAATTAAGTGCTTTAAGGCATCGAAGATAAAAGAGATATCTTATTACCCTCTTAAAAAAATCCTAAATAAAATTTATATTTTACTTTTTACGCATATATATGCTAATAGGAACACCATGGAAGTTAAATTGTTCGCGCAACTGATTCTCTAAAAAGCGTTTATACGGATCTTTTACATACTGCGGCAAATTACAGAAAAACGCAAATTGCGGTTGCGGTGTTGGCAACTGCATAATGTACTTAATTTTCACGAATTTACCTTTTAAGGCCGGTGGCGGATTGTTCTCTATAATTGGCAGTAATACTTCGTTGAGCTTACTTGTTTTTATCTTTTTACTACGATTGTTATAAACTTCAACAGCAGTTTCTATGGCTTTAAAAATACGTTGTTTATTGAGTACCGAAATAAAAACAATAGGCACATCAGTAAAAGGTGCTATTTCTTTTCGGATTTCTCTTTCGTAATCTCTTACCGAATTGGTGTTTTTTTCCACCAAATCCCATTTATTTACCAAAATGACAATTCCTTTTCTGTTGCGTTCGGCCAACCAAAAAATATTTTGCACCTGGCCGTCAAAACCACGTGTGGCATCATGGACCAATAGGACGACATCACAATGCTCAATGGCTCTGATACTGCGCATCACCGAATAGAACTCCAAATCTTCCTTGACTTTGGATTTACGACGGATTCCCGCAGTATCTACAAGATTAAATTCAAACCCAAATTGGTTGTATTTGGTATCAATGGAATCTCTTGTTGTACCGGCAATATCCGTAACGATATAGCGATCTTCGCCAATTAGTGCATTAATAAACGATGATTTCCCCGCATTGGGACGACCTACAACTGCAAATCTAGGCAATTCACTTTCTTCTTCAATAACATCTTCAGGAAGTGCTTTTACAACGGCATCCAGCAAATCACCCGTACCACTACCACTAATACTTGCAATATTGAAAAACTCACCCAAACCTAAGGAATAGAATTCTACTGCATTTTCTGCACGTTTATTATTGTCCACTTTATTCACTGCCAAAAACACAGGCTTACTAACCCGTCTTAATAATTTGGCTACATCTTCATCCATACCGGTAACGCCGGTTTCGACATCCACCACAAAAATGATCACGTCGGCTTCTTCAATGGCAATTTCAACCTGTTTGTCAATTTCCGCTTCAAATACATCATCACTGCCCACAACATATCCTCCGGTATCAACAACCGAAAACTCACGGCCATTCCACTCCGATTTGCCATAATGCCTGTCTCTAGTTACACCACTCACCGCATCAACAATAGCTTCCCTACGCTTAATTAAACGGTTGAACAAAGTTGATTTACCAACATTGGGACGCCCTACAATAGCTACTATATTACTCATACTTTTTTAATTGTTTGCAAATGTAGTGTTTCCATATTAAAAAAATAGACTATTTTCCGCACACTAAACTATATCTATGCCAATATCTAACGAAATTGTATTAAGACCGCGTTTTAAAATGGAATTAAACCATAATAATGCATCCGTATTAAAAATATTTGAAGATGCTAAAACCACTAATGAAACTTATAAAATTGTGAGAGTTGACGATCATGTTTTTATCCGGTTACCAAAACACCATCAACAATTTTGGTCGCCACAATTGCATTTAGAAATTAATGAAAACACCGAAAAAACTTCTACTTTACATGGTTTATTTGGACCCAACCCCACCGTTTGGACGATGTTTATGTTTTTGCATTTTGTAGTGGCCGGTCTTTTTATAGCTTTTGGAATTTGGACTTATACCAATTGGACTTTAAAAAGCACCTATGGTTTTCAAATGGGATTGATGTTGCTCATGGTTGCCACTTGGTTTGCGCTTTATTTTGCAGGACGAATTGGAAGAGCAAAAGGAAAATCTGAAATGTATGCGTTGTATGATTTTATGGATACGACTTTAAAAAGTAATGGATTGCTTTAGGTTGAAGAATGTTATTACACAGAGTTGCACGGAGAAACACTAAGATTTACAGAGAATTATTGATGAATCTGAATTCAGTGGAAACTCATTAAATGGCAACTATAAAATCACCTTAATGAGCAAAGTAGCAAAAAGAATTATTCTACAGTGATTTGTAAATCAACATTCGACAGACGTAATTAGATCACCTGACAACGGATAACCCACAACCGGTAAAACTACTTCTGATTATATCCAAATCGCTTCAACTGCTTTTGATCACTTCGCCAATTTTTATTGACTTTTACATAAAGCTCCAAATGCACTTGTTTTCCAAAAAAAAGTTCTAAATCTTTTCGAGCTTCAATACCCACTCTTTTTAAAGCAGCACCTTTATGGCCAATAATAATTCCTTTTTGGGTTTCGCGCTCTACCATGACCACCGATCTCATTCTGATGATATTTTCTTCTTCAAAAAACTCCTCCGTATCAATTTCAACGGCATACGGAATTTCCTTTTTATAGTGCATTAATATTTTTTCGCGAATGGTTTCATTCACAAAAAAACGTTCTGGCTTATCAGTTAACTGATCTTTTGGATAAAATGCAGGCGATTCTGGCAACAATTCAATGATTTTATCAAAAACCTCTTTCACATTAAATCCTTCTAAAGCTGAAATTGGATAAATCATGGCATTGGGCACTTTTTCAGACCATAATTGCACTTGTTCTTCCAATTGCTGCTGATTGGATTTATCGATTTTATTGAGCAATAACAACACAGGAATATCTGAATTTGTGATTTTCTTAAAAAAAGTTTCGTCCTTTAGTTCCTGTTCGCCAATTTCGACCATATATAAAAGTACATCAGCATCTTCAAAAGCAGATTTTACAAAATCCATCATGGATTCCTGAAGTTCATAAGCCGGTTTGATTATTCCTGGGGTATCAGATAAAATGACCTGAAAATCATCACCATTGACAATTCCAAGAATGCGATGTCTTGTAGTTTGTGCCTTTGAGGTAATGATCGATAATTTTTCGCCTACAAAGGCATTCATCAATGTTGATTTACCAACATTTGGATTTCCAATGATATTTACAAAACCAGCTTTATGCATCTTGTTATATTTTATTCAAAGATAAGTTTTAAATTTTAAGACAATCCATTAATTAAGTTGGGCTTTCATCGTTTCTAAATTTCACGAAAACCCAAAAATTCACTTGGGATATTGTTTCTTAATATTTCGGATTAAATCCTCCAAGCCATTCAATTTCAATTCATAGACAGTAGCAAGCATTGTTCCCAATTGTCCTTTAGGAAATCCTTTATTGTGGTACCAAACAATATAAAACTCAGGCAAATCAATAAGAAAACGACCTTCATATTTGCCATAAGGCATTTTGGTATGTGCTAATTTGATCAGAAAATCAGTATCTGGTTTTAATTCAGACATATCAAAAATTTACGCAAAGAGAAGTTTTAAAATAGTTTAAGGTATGGCTGTTTACGCCCATTTAAAAGTGATGACTTTTTCTATATCCGGATGAAGACTGAAAAGCACCGGACAGGTTCTACCTGTATTTTCAAGAATCTTTTTAGTTTTATCATCGGCTTCGACTGGTAAATTCATGACGACTTCTATTTTTGAAATACGACGTGGATTACTGGCCATTGTTTTTGTGACTTCTGCTGTAGTACCCGTCATATCCACTTGCATATCCCTAGCTTTAATTCCCATAACGGTCATCATACAACTTGCTAATCCTGTGGCAACAGTATCAGTTGGCGAAAATGCCATTCCTTTACCATTATTATCGGTTGGTGCATCGGTAATGAATGTATTTCCAGATGATAGGTGCGTACATTCCGTTCTTAAATCGCCTAAATAAACTACTTTTGATGTCATAATTTTACTTCTTCTATCGTTAAATCACTGGTATATTTTACAATATAAACCGCTTCGTTAAGATAACCGCCTTGTGGTTTTTTTGAATATCGAAACTTGTTTTCAGTATATTCAGTTTCTATCGCACTATTGGCGGTTTGGTACAAATCGTCGGCAGAAGCCAAACGCAACAATATATCCAAAGTTAAATCAAAACCTCTGACTGCAAACCTGTTAGGTTCAACACCGTATTTCTTTTTGTATGATTTTACAAAACTGTCCGGGTGGTCGGAATTCAAGCTTCTATTGATGGATGCATAATGGAATTGCAAATTTGAAAGGTGATAATTGGACACATTGACACCTTCAAAAGCATCTGTTTTATTGGTAGTGACCAAAATAACTTCTTGATTTTTATTGGTCAATCCATTAAGCATACTGGTAACGTTTGATACTAAAGCTTCATTGGCGGTTTCTAAAAACACATAGTTTTTTCCGCTGACAAATGCTCCATTTAAATTGGTGGCCTGAATATAATAAGCATCACGTCCGGTCTTGTCGTCTTTCCGCGATAAAATCAATTTTGCATTAGGAAATTCTGATTTTAACCGATTGCTTACATTGGTATGCGAATGATCGGCGATGATGACCACGTTGCGTCTTAACAAATCATCTTTTACATATTGGATAATTGACTTTTCGAGTTTTTCCTGTTCTGGAATGGTTTGGAAAACATTTTCAAGTAATTGTGTTGGTTTTGTAATGGGAGAAATTACGGGTATTCTATCTTTTTCGAGCGCAAGTGCCACCCGATCTAAATTTTTGGCCGTCAGTAGACCAATAACCGCATCGTATTTAGAAAAATCATTATTGTTCAATATTTTAGAAATTTCAGCAAGTTGATCAGCAGTATCAAAAACTTTCACATTTGATGAAATGCCCAATTGTTTTGCAGAATCGATAGCCATCAAAATACCGGAATGAATATCCAGCGAAACTGATAAACGTCGGTCATTTTTAATAGAATTTTTAGTCTGCTGAATAGAGTCTGTAGTTACCCGAGCTAAACGAAAAGGCAACATAACAGCAATTTGCTTAGTCCTTAAATTTTTTAGGTTCGAATTCAAATTAGTAATTTCTACATCTTCGAGTTTTTCACCAACCATGATATTATTTGGTATTTTTAGAATCATACCATCTTTTAATCCATCAACCTTCAACTCAGGATTAAGATTTTCCAACTGCTCTTGAGTGAGCCCTAATTTGACTTTTAATCTATAATAACCTTCACTTTTTTGTACGGTATAATAATTAAAATTCTCATCAATGACTTTAACATCGGTCGCATTGGGAACATTAATGATATCGCCTGGTTGTAGCACCTCATTCATATTTGGATTTAAGATTTCCAAATCGGCCACGGTAATTCCATATTTATAGGCAATTCCCCATTTCCCTTCTTTCGGCTGAACGGTATAAGTTTTTAGCGCAGCATTAGGTGTTACTTTTGAAGCGACGGTTTTGTATTGTGGAATACGGATTTGATCACCTTTCTTCAAGTTTTCAGAATACAAACGCTTATTGTGTTTTTTTATATCTTCAACTTCAATATTATAGGTTTTGGAAAGGCTATAGAGTGTTTCCTTGCGTTTCACTTTATGGGATTTATAGCCTATCAGCTCTTTAGTTTCAACAGGAAGTCCGGAAACAATCGTTGAAACATTAGGAATGATCAAAACAGAATCGACAATCAGTCTTTTCTTTGCATCCGGATTTAAAATATAAATATCCGAAGCCGTTACTTGATATTTTTTTGCAATCGACTCAACAGTTTCTCCTTGCTTTACTGTATGCGATTTGAATTTCTGCGCATTGGCAAACCAACTGCATGACAACGTAAGGATACAAATTAAAATTAACTTTTTCATTGACAAATGTTTATATATTCCCTTCTTGCTGTTTCGTAAAAGCTAGAAGGGAATGTCTTAACTTCTTATAATGTAATCGGAATTATGAGATTCCTGCGTTTGCAGAAATTTGTTATTCCCATTCAATAGTTGCCGGTGGTTTTGAACTGATATCGTACACCACTCTATTAACGCCTTTTACTTTATTTATTATTTCGTTTGAGGTTTTTTGTAAAAACTCATAAGGCAAATCTACCCAGTCGGCGGTCATTCCATCTGTACTTTCAACAGCTCTTAAAGCAACACATTTTTCATAAGTACGTTCATCACCCATAACGCCAACACTATTAACGGGCAATAAAATAGCTCCAGCTTGCCATACCTTGTTATACAAGCCGGATGATCTCAAATTATTTATAAAAATGGCATCAACCTCTTGTAAGACTCGGACTTTTTCGGCAGTAATATCACCCAAAATACGAATCGCTAAACCAGGTCCGGGAAAAGGATGACGGTCCAATATAGCCTCATCCATTTTCATGGATGCACCAACACGTCGCACCTCATCTTTGAATAATGCTCGTAATGGCTCAACAATTTTCAATTTCATAAAATCTGGTAAGCCACCAACATTATGATGACTTTTTATGGTAGCACTAGGTCCTCCTGTTGCAGAAACACTCTCAATCACATCGGGATAAATGGTGCCTTGTGCCAACCATTTCACATCTTCAATTTTATGTGCCTCATCATCAAAAACCTCTATAAACACGCGTCCTATTGCTTTTCGTTTCAATTCCGGATCACTTAATCCAGCAAGCGCATCCAAAAAACGTGCCGAGGCATCAACGCCTTTTACATTAAGTCCCATGCCTTCATATTGAGCGAGGACACTTGTAAATTCATTTTTACGAAGCAAACCATTATTAACAAAAATACAATATAGATTTTTTCCGATAGCTTTATGAAGCAAAATTGCCACTACTGATGAATCTACACCTCCCGACAATCCTAAAACCACTTTATCATCTCCAATTTGTGCTTTTAAAGCTTCAACAGTTTCCTCAACAAAAGATTGTGGTGTCCAGTCCTGTTCTATTTTTGCAATATGAACCAAAAAATTCTCTAACAATTGTTTGCCATCGGTAGAATGATACACTTCTGGATGAAATTGAATACCATAAGTCTGTTCGCCTTCAATGACAAACGCGGCATTTTCAACATCTTTGGTACTTGCTATGAGCTGACCGTTAGTTGGCAGTTTTTTAATGGTATCACTATGACTCATCCAGACTTGACTTCCTGTATTTATATGATCAAATAAAGGCTCATTACTATGAATGAAAGTTAAATTGGTCCTACCATATTCACGGGAATCAGAAGGTGCGACCAATCCACCAGAAAAATGCGACAGATATTGCGCACCGTAGCAAATACCCAGCAATGGCATGTGGCCTCTAATTTTTGACAAATCGGGTTGCGGAGCATTATCTGATCGTACGGATGATGGTCCGCCAGATAAAATAACGGCTTTAAAGCTTTCTACTTCCGATGGGATTTTATTGAACGGATGGATCTCACAATAAATATTGAGTTCCCTAACACGTCTCGCAATAAGCTGTGTGTATTGCGATCCGAAGTCTAAAATAAGTACTTTATTATGTTGCATGTGCAAAAATAAGGATAGATTTTATATTGGCGAACTTGGGCTCGGGTTTTTTGTTTATTTTTTTATAAAGCTATTGAATTTACAGCACCGTTGTCAAGCAAACGTTATTTGAACTCATGTACCGAATTAGCGTTAAAGTCATAAACTAAAAAACTGTCCAAAAATAATGGACAGTTTTTCAATATCTAAACAATTAATATTTACAACCTATTTAATGATAACTTTTTGTGTTTTAGCTTGATGATCATTGCTCAACTTTACGATATAAACGCCAGTGTTTATGGTTGAAACATCAATTGCATTCTCTGTGCTGTTAGCGTTGAGCGCTTTACTCAGCACCATTCGGCCATGAAGATCATAGACACTTGCTGTTGTTGCTGATTTCAATTGACCAAGAATCATGATGGATTTCGGCGCATCGGCAACATAGATGCGTATATTATCATTGGACGGTAAATTGTCTATGGATAGCGGTTTGGATGAATAATGGATATTAAAACGTTCAGCAGTATTCAACTCTACTGTGGACGTAAAGGTGTATGAACCTTTATTAAGTAAAACCATAGTATTTTCCTGCTTATCTTCCAAGTACACATTAATTGTGGAAGGTATGGTGGATAGGCTATCAATACTAATGCTCAATTCGGCACCAGCTTTAGCCTTAATCCCCAACGGAACCGTCACCTCATTAAAATCGTCATAAGGTAAGGATTGAATAGCGATATTTGTTCCAGAATGGTCTTCAACCAAATTTGTGTATATCAAAAAGTCACGCGCCACACCTGTAAAGGTGCCTGCGTCATAACCTCGATCCAATCCTCTGGTGGTACCATCAATAAAATAGATACTTGTGACATCACTTTTTTGGGAATCACTTAATTTGAGCTTGCTTAATGCAATATTTTTACTTGGTCTGCCAGCAATAAAGTCGTCTGTATTACCGGTAATTCGCATTTCTGGGGTAAAACGGATTATTCCTCCGCCTTGTTTTGCATTTACAAAGAAGCCTTGCCCAGGAGCAATTGGAGACTGAGGACTAGCTTTATTCACCACCGTCCAAGTATTAGAAACTCCTGTATAGCCGTAAATAGCCACATTACCGTTACTAAATTCACCTTCGTTCTCTTCAAAAAACTTCTCAAAATCAAGATATGATGGGTATGGATTTCCGATTAGGTTCCAGGCATTGCCTGCCGGAGCTTCAGAAATCTCAACATCAACAGGATTCTGAGTAATCCTTCCTTTAAAAGTTAAGGCGCCCCCTTCAAATGAT
>NZ_DATJCY010000082.1:0-4354 GCF_035577925.1 Gelidibacter sp.
ATAATGTTGCTCCAAAAATTAATGGCGATGGCGGACAAACGCGCGATTTTACCTTTATAGACAATGTTGTTCAGGCTAATGTGAAAGGTATGTTTGTCTCAAAAGAAGCTGGTAACCAAGTGTATAATGTAGCTTGTGGTGAGCGTATCGATATTAATTATTTATGGGATTCCTTAAAAGCAGCGGCCAATTCTCAACTGGAGGCGCAATATGGACCAGAACGTCAGGGCGATGTGCGCGATTCGTTGGCCGATATTTCAAAAGCCCATGAATTATTAAACTATAGCCCAAGATATACCGTTCGTGAAGGTTTGAAGATTACTTGGGATGCTTTTAGTTAATATTCAGTTTTGTTCAAATGATGCATTAAGTTTTCAGAAACATATATTTTCCAATAATTGAAATGGATTCAAAAGTCAACACAACGTATAAATAATGGTAGTGTTGACTTTTTTATGAGATTTAAAATCAATTTTATGATTTTTTAAAAATATAATTCTAGGTGTTTTTATATTTTCGTTTCTGATAGCGATGCAGTAATGCGGGCGAATTACCTCAATTTGTAAGAAGAATCTCTTAATAAAATATTTCATGTCAATTCATAATTAATCGATGCTATGACAAATTTTTTAATCACGGGTGGTGCAGGCCATATTGGGAGCTCATTAGCTGAACGATTAATTGAAAATGAAATCTATAGAGTGGTTATTATTGATAATTTATCTACCGGACATATTGATAAATTACCACAAAGTGCTCGTCTCACTTTTATAAAAGGTGATGTGAATGTGTATGAGGACTTAGCCCATGTTTTTGATCAATTTAAGTTTGATTATGTATTTCATTTTGCCGCGGTAGTTGGTGTAAAGCGTACTTTAGAACATCCTATTGGTGTGTTGGAGGATATCGATGGCATCAAAAATATATTGTCACTTTCAAAAAGCTCGGGTGTTAAGCGGGTGTTCTTTTCGAGTTCTTCTGAAGTTTATGGCGAACCTTTTGAAATTCCACAGAATGAAAATACCACGCCACTAAATTCACGCTTGCCTTATGCCATCGTAAAAAATGTGGGGGAAGCTTTTTTCAGATCCTATCAAAAAGAATATGGTTTGCCCTATACCATTTTTCGGTTTTTCAATACCTATGGACCGCATCAAAGTGAAGATTTTGTAGTGCCCAAGTTTTTAAAAGCTGCACTGTCCGGACTACCTCTTTATATTTATGGCGATGGCACACAAACCCGATCGTTTTGTTATATCGATGATACTATTGAAACCTGTATCAAGGCATTGCATGACAATCATGAAAATACCATTTTAAATGTGGGCAATGATCGTGAAATGACAATTTTAGAACTCGCCAATGAAATCCTTGCGATATCCGGTTCTGCTTCAGAAATTATCCATTTGCCAGCTTTGGAAGAAGGCGATATGCACCGGCGCTGTCCTGATGTGACTCGAATGAAAGCCGTTTTGCAACGGGAATTAACTTCGTTGGATGAGGGTTTGCGAAAAATGATAGCCTATTATAATTCCTAACAAAACTTTGATCATGCTATGATATGCGTGAGTATTGTCAATCCACTTTTTTTATACACAATAGTTGCTTGTTATGGTATTGACTTAAAAATAAATCACGCTTTCTTTTTAGATAATCTGTAGCCAATTGCTACAAAAAATACAGTGCAAACCATCACAATCATGGTGGCTAGCAAGGCGTTTTTTGAAAACAAGGATACAAATGCGCTTGCCAAAAAGCAAGCTCCTAATTGTAAGGTGTTTTGTAGTGCGGATGCTTTTCCGGAGTTGTTTTTAAAAGGTTGTAAGGCCTGGGTCACTACAATGGGATAGGTGGCGCCATTGGTGAAAGCCATGAGGCAAAACGGGATCAACAATAGTGTTAATGTTGGCACGGTCAATACGGCAATCAGAAGCAAAGCCACCATACTTATGGAGTATGTGATTAATAGATATGGTAATATACGTTTACCGTCCACTCGGTTGCTTATCAATCGATAGCCATAGCCTCCTATAATAAAAGCAATGGTCTGGGGAACAAAACTCCAGCCAATGGCCGCTTCATCATATCCTAATTCTTTTAAGAAAAACGGTGCTCCCGTTAGCCATGCAAAAAAACCTGCAGAACAAAAGGCATAAATTATGACATTGCCCAAGTAGTTCTTGTATTTAAAAAAAGATATATAAGAAATGGTGTCAATTGCAGTTTGGTTTTTTCTATTTGTAGGATTTTCATTTGATTTTAAGGTGAACGTATAAGCAATCAAAATGGTGGCAAGCAGTGCCAGAAACAAAAAGATATATTTCCATCCCCAATGCTGCAGGATATAAACGCCCAACAAGGGAGCCAATGCCGGTGATAATGCTACTAATGGCATGATGGATGCAAAAATATTTTTAACTTTATTTTCGGGATAATGATCAATAATCAGAGCTTGCCAACTCACGGCAGCCGCACAAGCGCCAATTGCTTGTAGCATTCTTAAGATTAAAAAAATAACGATATTTTGAGTAAAAAAGATGCCGATAGAGGTTATTGTAAACACTCCAAGACCAATGGTAATTGCTAAGGGTTTGCCATACCGATCTGAAATAGGGCCCCATAATAGTTGTGCAATGGCAAAGCCTCCCAAAAACAAGGTCAAGCTCGCAGCAATATTCTGTTTGGAAGTATCCAAATCCATACGCATTTGATCAAAAGCAGGTAAATACATATCGGTTGCCAAAAATCCGATAATGCTTAATAGGGCAAGATAAATGACAAAATGAAATCGATTTTTGGTCGGCATGATTAATTTATTTAAGAGTGCAAAAGTACAAAACCCACCTTAGCCATAAGGTCATTACATAGACATTTTGCCGAGTGGAAGTTTTGATTAAAAGCAACTATGAGTTTTTATAAATTTACTTTTAGAGGCTTTTTGAAAATTACAGCTTTATTTTTATAGCTATTTTCAGGAACAGCTAGACGTTAGACTTCATTTACGGAGAAACAAATGGGATAAAACAATATTTATGGGCATGATTTCACTTTTCATCAGAATTGTTATCTTAGCTCAATTCAAAAACTACTATGGCACTGGGTTCAAAAGATGATGACGCTTGGTTATATACCATTTCTTCCAAAAGCAAACTGATTGATCTTAATTTCAAGGAGATTTGGCGCTATCGTGATTTGTTGCTGTTGCTGGTTAAGCGCGATATTGTCACGGTTTATAAACAAACCATTTTAGGACCGCTGTGGTATATCATTCAGCCGCTATTTACTTCGGTAATTTTTACCTTGATTTTTAATAATTTAGGAAATATAAGTACTGGTGGCATTCCACCGTTTTTGTTTAACCTTGCAGGTATTACCGCCTGGAATTATTTCAATAATTGTTTGACCGGAACAAGTGATACGTTTAAAAAGAATGAAAATATCTTTGGAAAGGTTTATTTTCCAAGGGTTATTATGCCCATGTCAGTCACCATTTCCAATTTATTAAAGTTTTTTATACAACTCGGTATTTTTACTGGTTTTTATATCTTTTACTTAAGTACGGGAAGTGCCCTATCGGTGAATATGAATTTGCTGTTATTCCCAATTTATATGTTAATGATGGCGATGCTTGGACTTGGACTGGGGATGATTTTGTCGTCCATGACCACCAAATATCGCGATATGACGGTGGTGGTCGGTTTTGGGGTTAATTTGTTGATGTACATGTCCGCAGTGCCATATCCTTTATCCGAAGCACGTACAAAATTCCCCGAATGGGTTGCTAAATTTGTGGAGTATAATCCCTTAACGCAGATCATTGAGGGCTTTAGGTTCATGCTTCTCAATACGGGAACCTTCAGTTGGTTCGGTTTGGGATATACGTTGCTTTTAAGTATTATTATATTTTTAATTGGCATTGTTATTTTTAATAAAACGGAAAAGACGTTTATTGATACCGTTTAGAGGGTGGTTTTTAGTGGGTAGAGTGTGTAGAGAGGAAAGAAAATAGAATATAGAAAATAGACGAAGAACTAATTAGATTTAATAAGTAAAAATAGGAATGTATAACTTCAATTTAGATTTTAGAAAACCGTCTTATGTCTTACATCTTATGTCAACTTGGAAACAAGAAAATTTAATATAGAACCTAGAGTTTAGACAAGAGGAATTAATAAGTAAAAATAGGAATATGGTGCTCCGTTTTAGACTTTTAAAAACCATCCTATGTCTTACGTCATTTGATCTTAAGTCAATTTAGAAACTAGAAACTAGAAACCAAAAAATTCCCATGAGCAACATCATCTTAAAAGCCGAAAACATTAGCAAGCAATACCGATTGGGTACGGTGGGCACG
>NZ_DATJCY010000083.1:0-3850 GCF_035577925.1 Gelidibacter sp.
ATCAAATTTTCCATTTTTTACCTCGGAAATTAAAATGGGATTCTCATAAAATTTGGCGTCAATCCCATAATTACTAAACACAATAGTGTCATGCGCCCTATTTTCCGAAACAACGCCCTTAATATGAACTTGTTTTTCAAAAGCCATCTGAGCCGTCAATGAATTGAAACTTATGAGCAGGATGATCACTATAAAATTCAGATTTTTTTTATCCATCGAACAAATATCAGAACTTCACAAATTAATTATTCATTTGTAAGTGCAACACAACAATAATCACATTTTCTAGTGCCATTACCCAGAAGAGATGAACATTTACTAGAACAATTTGAGTCATATGCACAACCTCCAGGTTGGATTACGAAATCACCACCATTAATATCTCGCATCTCATCTCTTGAGAGAAACGATTTTACTGAATTTAAATTGATTTTTTTCATAATATAAAATATTGAATTATTGCCTACTCTCTTATAGCTTTTCGGCTTCTGCTAGATTAATTTCATGCTTTTTATTCAATAAAGAATGATCTTCAATCAATTCATCAATAAAAAAAGGAAGATCAGAAAGCTCATATTCACTTGGATAACGAAACCCATTAATAAATAAACAGGGCGTAAAATTGATGTCCTGTGCCATAAACCAGTTATGGTTTTTAAATAAAAGATCATTTATTTTTTTATTGGTTCCGTTTGTTTGATGTTTTGCTGACCATTTTTCTTTATCTTGGTACCAATCATCCATAGCATTAAAATAGCCATGGATACCTTCAGCGGAGTTTATATTTATTAAAGTGTTCACAAAGGTTAAAAACCGTTTATTTTCAGGTCTGACATTATATAATATGGAAATATTGAGATGTTCAGATTTTTTGTCCAAAAGCGATTTTAACATATAATGTGGCTCGGTACAGTGTCCGCAAAAAGGACTGGTCACGATACTGATATTTAATTTTGAATCGGGATTTCCAAACACAAATAAACTTTTGGGCAGATCATAATGTCTTGAAGTCAATAACATGTTTTTAAACAACTTGTAATTCCGCTTAAAACGATGGGCCTTAAGCTCTTGCTCCTTTAATTTCTTCACTTTTGTTAGCGTTTCTTTGATTGAAAGCCAAAGAGCCACCGTAGTTGAGGTTACGAACAGAAAAATAAAGAATCCACTCCATGTAATGTTGAAGCTAAATATTGAATTTAAATATAGCACGTATCCCAATTCTGCAATGAGAAGTGCAGAAATGGTCAAGCAGATTGGGCACCATTTTTTTTCTATTGCTTTTTGATAGTAAATGGAGATGGCTATAATGGGAACAGAAATAAGTAAAAGGATAACTTGGAGATAAAAATAACTTTCATAATTATTGGATATGCCCATTAAAAAGAGTGCTAGAAGTTGTGTGGCAAAAAAGACGATACTGAGATCACTAAAACTAATGATTTTAAAAACTTTCCATTTGTTTGAATTAACAACCGTTTGACAACTGGTTGCTGCAGTTACATTGCAAAACTTATCCATTAAAGTACTCTTAGTTCCAATTAAGTCTTTTAATACACTAATGGAAAGAAATAGACCTATAATCGGGAAGACATAAAAAAGTCCGAACCATTTGTTTGGTTGTCCGATAACCAAAACGGTAACAAAAAGAACAAGAGTTAAAACTCGCAGACTTAGGCTAATCCAGTTTTTTGGTTTAGGCTTTACAATTTCTGTGTCTTTCTCTGCTAGTAGGATCACATCGTCCCATAGTTCAACAAATTGATCCTTAGGCAGTGAATATTTCTTTTCAGAACCGTTGGTATATGAGATTGTTGTTTCTTTTTTCTCAACAAAGGACAGGAAGTTAACGTTGTCTTTTTTTAAATTAGCTAGAAAATTATTCGGTAACAAGTCAATTTCGGTACTTTCAATTTTGAATGCAGCATTATTGACATTAAAAAAACTCAAAGTATCACTTAGCGCCAATAAAGATGGGTAATCTGGATGGGAATTATATTGAAACTCAAATTCCTCCTTGTCCAATTGTATTTGTTCCGCATCCAGGTAATTGAAAACATTCTTTAGATTGTTCATTTAATAGAAAAATTATTTGATAAGAAACTGAACTCTTGATAATAGGTTCACTTCAAAATTAAATAGAACAATACAAATAACTTTCCGTCTCAGACGGAACTTATGTTAAAGTTTCTGTTCCAAAACCCATGTGTTCTGTCATTAAACTTTGAGAGAGATTTTGTGTCACATTGAATCATAACTCTACTAGGATACATGATTAATTCTATATAATTACTCTTTTAAGTGTTCATCCAATAATTTTCTTATTTCTCCACCACCTGGTCCTGGTGCATTTGGCTGAACTAATTTCCCATTTTTGTCGAATAGTATATAGCGAGGAATGGTTTGTATTTTTAAATCTTTATAAAAATTAGCATTCGGATAATTAACAGCTAAGAGATTGTTTTCAAATGAAAATAAATCTTCTTCTCTTGATGCTTTTTCCCATTTATTAGAGTCTTTATCTATTGAAATATAGACAAAAACAACATCTTTTTCTTTATATTCATTTACAAGAATTCTTGAATCTGGCATAGCTGCTATGCAGGGCGCACACCAACTTGCCCAAAAATCGATGTATATTAATTTGTTTTTGTTCGTTTTTATTAATGAATCCAATGATAATTGTGATGCATCAGAGGTAATTAAAATTACATCATCTTTAAGCGTTCTAAGTTTGGACAATTCTATTCGTATTTTTTTATCAAAACTATTAGTAAAAACAGAATCTGAATGGTGTTTTTTAAAATCCTCGTAATAAAACAATATATCTTCATAAGGATCCTCTTGCTCAACCATTCTATTTAAACATAGCATTCTTGAATACATTAATAAATCATTATCAAAATGGTTTGCTAACGCTTCATAAGCAAATTTATAATTTGTATGATGTCCTGATCTTGAAGTAGATTTTCTATCTTTCAATATCTTTTTATTAATATATGTATTCATGAAAAGCAACAAGTTCTTATTATTAACTAAAGAGTCGTTGATAAATTGATTTGATGTTATATTTTTAAGTATAAAATCATCATTAGAAAGATTGTGCAATCGCAATAAGTTTCTAAAAGTATTTCCTTCAGTTTCCTCTTTTAGAATTTTATAAAAACCTATGTTTTTTATATTATTTGAACTTAAAGAATCATAAAAAGCAATGCTGTTTTTAAGAAAATCTAATTCTAACAACGTTATGTTTTTTAATGAATCTTTATTTGCAATCAGTTCTTTATTTTTAATTATTGGATAGAGTGGGGTGAATTTCTCATACTTTGATGGCTTTAATTGAAGTGGTTTTGTAGAATCAATTTGATAAAACCTATTTTGTATACTTTGAATTTTTTTTCCTTTTTGACTTAAATTCAAAGAAAGTTTTGGAATAGAATATTCATGGGATTTTGAAATTTTATAGGTCAAAATGCTATCTTTCAAATTAACAAATAACGTATCTCCGGTATTAATTATTAACGGAATTTTAGGTGCAAATCTTGAAGATAAAAAAATACTTTGGAATGTATTTATAGGGATATTTAAAGTGTCATTCGTTTTTTCTGTATAAAAATGAACCTGATCATTGTCTTTAAAATCATAATTTTTAAAGATAGAAATCGGAACGCTGTTCATTTCATTATCAACAATCAGAACCAAATCGTTCGATACTAATTTTTCTGGAACTTCTGTTTTTTGTTTACAAAAACTTAACGAAAAGCATAAAGGAATTAACAACAGTAATTTCAATGTTTTTCTCATTTTTAATATCTTATTTTGATTATGTTTTTTATCTTAAAAATACTACAAG